>NZ_JADFUE010000139.1:0-5821 GCF_054967145.1 Bradyrhizobium sp. UFLA06-24 | reverse complement strand
ATTCGCAGCAAGAATCCTCGCCGCTGTCAGGCAGAAAATCCACTCAAGCTACTGTCCGAATTTGCGGGGCCAGCTCTATAGTTTCCATTCATTCGCGCAGACCCCCGAGCCACAGCTGTAGCAGCGGCATTGGAGGCGGGCAATTGTGCATCATTCTCGTTGAGCTTCAGCGCCAACTCCACCAGACGGCGGAATCGCCAGTTTGCGGCCATCTCGAGGCACCCAGGCAGACTTGACTTACAATGCAGATGCATTACATTGGGATGTCGTGACGACGCAAGGAGCCGCTATGGCCAAGACCGCCGAAATCCTCGAGATCCCCGCGACCATCACAGACCGCGGCCAGACGACCGTGCCCGCCGCCATCCGCAAAATGCTGGCCCTGGGAAAGCGCGACCAGGTCGTGTTTCGGGGGCTCGCTGACGGCACCGTTGTGATCGCGAAGAAGCAGTTGAGCGCCGACCACGGCGATCCGGTGATCGGCACGTTCCTCGCGTTCCTGGCCCGCGACATGGGGAGCGAGCCAGCCCGGATCCGGCCGGTGCCGAAGTCGCTGGTCGCGCGCGGCAAGGGCTTGGTCAAGGGTGTTAAGGTCGATCTCGACGCGGCGCTGCCGGAAGACGATACGTGAGCGACGACACCTTCGGGGTTAACGGTTGGACGGTCTACGCCCATCCGCTATTTCTCGACCAGTTCGAGACTATGATCGCGGCGGTCGAGAAGGCGCGCAAGAAGGATCCGAAGGGATACAAGAAGAAGCGCGCCGCGAAGCTCCTGTCGGCTGTCTTGAAGGTGGCGTTCGACGACATTCCGAGTGACCCAACGCGTGACGTCTATCGGCAGGGCGGCACTCTCGGCGACGAGTACAAGCACTGGTTCCGCGCGAAATTGCTGCAGCAGTTCCGCCTGTTCTTCCGCTATCAGCAATCGGCGGACGCCAAGATCATCGTTCTCGCCTGGGTGAACGACGACTCGACGCTGCGCGCCTACGAGAGCGCGAACGACGCCTACGCCGTGTTCAGGAAGATGCTGGACCGCGGAAACCCGCCGGACTCGTGGAACGAACTCGTAGCCGCGGCCTCGACTGGCGAATCCAAGACGCGTCTATCGCGCTCGACGCGCGGGAGATGACCCCAGCTGGCCTCGTTCGGCCGCGACCGCCCGCTGATCCGGCCCGCGCCGCCGGCACCGGTCTGCAGCGAGAGACACGATTCGGCCAGGAAGAGTCCGTGAAATGCCCACCATCCAGCTGTCGGCTACGCCCAAAGGCAGCGGCGAATGCGCCGACTGTCCGGCGACATCATCATCAGCATTCCACCTGTTAAGCCGTGTAGACGGAGGCGACATTTCAGCCCTCCGATGCGGGTGAACCGGTTCGTGTTCCTCAACCTTCCAATACTTCAGCCTCGATCCCCTTTACCTGCGGGCATCAATGCACCTCCGACCTGCCCGCGGGTTCCCGTCACCAGTATCCGCCCGTACAATGGAAGTTTTGGATGTCGGCAAGCAGCGGCGCGGCCGCGTCCTTGGCCGAGAGCGACGGCTTTTTGATACCCCAGTTTATACCGATCACCGGGTCGTCCCAGCGGATCGAAACCTCGTTCTCCGGATTATAGAAATCATCGCATTTGTAGAAAAAGTCCGCGGTCTCTGAGAGCACACAACGAAACCGTGCGCGAATCCGCGCGGAACCCATAGTTGCCGCCGGTTATGCTCGCTTAATTCGACGGCAACGTAGCGTCCGAAATTCGGGCTCCGGACGCGGACGTCGACCGCGAGGTCGAGCACCTTGCCCCTCATTGATGGATGTCCAGACAATCGGACTCGCGGCGCACTAAGCGGAGTTGAGTGAACGCTAGTGAGGCTCGCGACAATTAACTACATCGCCTTAAGATCGTGGAGCATGCCCGTGATCCCGTCGATGAGCTCGTCGATTTGATCCTTGTTGACGATCAGAGGTGGGCATATCGACAATGCATCGTCTACATTCCGCACGATGATCCCTCGCTCGTGCAGCAACCGGCTCGCAATGCTGCCAACATCGCCCGGAGTAGTAGCGGCGACTTTCCGTTTCTTGTCCAGCACCAGCTCGATTGCCGCAATAAGGCCAACGCCACGGACCTCCCCAACGAGTGGATGGTCAACGAGCGTGCGCAGCCGTTCCTGCATGTAGGCCCCGATGCGGCCAACGTTCGCAATCAGACCCCGCTCCTCGATGAGTTTGAGGTTTTCGAGCGCTACGGCGGCTCCGACCGGGTGACCACCGCCCGTGAAGCCATGAGCCAGCAGTCCAACCTTATTGCTCTCGTCCGCGATTGGTTCGAACATGTAGTCATTCATTATGATCGCAGATAACGGAAAATAACTGGACGTGAGCTGCTTCGACACCACGATTACATCGGGCGCGATGTTGTAGGTTTCGCAACCGAACATTTTTCCTGTCCGGCCAAAGCCGCAAATCACCTCATCAGCGACCAAAAGGATGCTATGCTTTTTTAGCACACTTTGAATTTTGTCCCAGTAAGTCGGCGGCGGAACGATGACGCCGCCCGCGCCCATGACAGGCTCACCGAAGAATGCTGCAATGGTATCGGCACCTTCGCGCTGAATCAGCGACTCGAGCTCCTCGGCCCGACGCGTAGCAAAGGTCTCCTCCGATTCGCCCGCACGGCTGTCCTTGTAGAAATGGGGGGAGCCCGTGTGCATAATGTTGGGGAGCGGCAGATCGAAAGAGCGGTGGTTGTCTGGAAATCCGGTCAGGCTTGCCGCACCGATCGTGACGCCGTGATAGCCGCGCAACCGGCTGATGACCTTCTTGCGCTGAGGCTGGCCCGCTGCATTCGATCGATAGGCGATCAGCTTCAACACCGTATCGTTCGCTTCCGAGCCGGAATTTGTGAAGAACACCTTACTCATTGGCACCGGAGACATCTTCACCAGCTTCTCGGCAAGCGCGATGGAAGGCCCATTCGATCGTGATGCGAAGGTATGATAGAATGGCAGGATTTGCATCTGGCGATGCGCGGCTTCGATAAGCCGCTTTTCGCTGAAGCCAAGACCCGCACTCCAGAGACCGGCCATCGCATCGAGGTAGCGTTTTCCTGCCGTGTCGAAGACGTAGGGGCCCTCGCCGCGTTCAATTATGAGCGGCCCGGCCCGTTGGTGCGACCGCGCGTTGGTATAGGCGTGAAGCTGATAGGCCACATCTCGGGCCTGTTGAGAACTGGGCAGCATGGTCGGCGTCACATCATCGGTTCAGAATTGGATAGGGACCGGAGCATCATGTGGGGAAGCGCCGGTCCGTTTCCGGCTTCTCTGGGCCTTGCGATAGTCGTCGTTGACGATCGCTTTAAAGGGATTCGCTTTTGCCTATGCCTGACCACAGGCTTAACTGGCGGCGCGACGCACTGTCTGGAAGTGATCACAGAAAGGTGACGATGTTCAGCACGACAAAGCGTCGGATTTCCGGGACGCGTTAGTCGCCGACGGGAGCTTCCATCAAACTGCCGGCGGCGTTCAGGCCGTAGAGAGTCGGTGGTCGTAGCGCCGTGGACCGCGGTTACGTATTCGAGCCCACCACGTTCAGGCCGTCCGCTCCGCTAAAGGCCAGCGTGTCATGTGTGTTTAGCACGTTATCCCAGCTGCTGCCGCGCGTCGTCACGGACTGGTTGGGCTCCGAGCCAACACGCGTGATGAGTAACACTGTAAGCAACAACCCGCTCTGATTGACCAGTTTCTTGTGGGCCATCAGTGATCTCCTTGATCTGGTCGGTGTCCCGGCTTTGCGCGGTGATCTGCGACCGAGTTTGCCCCAGAATACCTTAACTCGTTGAGTTGGTCGCCTGCCAAAGCTTGTAGGCTCACTCCCAACCGGCACCGTCAAGTTAACGAATAGGGGTGGCCGATGGGGTAGACGACCGGCATGCCGACCGCCCGGGCCCCTCTTTATCGCCGCCATCGCTTCCCACCGGAAGTGATCAGCTATGCCGTTTGGTTGTATTTCCGGTTTCCCTTAAGCTTGCGCATGGTCGAGGAAATGCTGGCGGCGCGTGGCATTGGCGTGACCTATGAAACCGTGCGCCAGTGGGGACGGAAATTCGGCAAGCCGTTCTCCGATCGGATCCGCCAGCGCGCTCCCGCCCGCGGTGACAAATGGCATCTGGACGAGGTCGTTATCTCGATCGCGGGCGAACAACATTGGCTCTGGCGCGCTGTCGACCAGAATGGCTTCGTTCTCGACGTCTTGATCCAGCGCCGAAGAGACTCGCGCGCTGCGCAGCTTCTCATGAAGAAGCTCTTGAAATCCGCCGGCACGCCGCCGCGCGTGATGATCACGGATAAGCTGCGTTCGTACGGCGCTGCGAGGGCGAAGATGGGCTTTCACGTCGAACATCGCCAGCACAAAGCTCTCAACAATCGGGCCGAAAATTCTCATCAGCCGACGCGAGCGGATCATGAAGCGTTTTAAATCGTCCCATCAGGCTCAACGCTTTCTGTCAGTTCACGATCAGGTCGCGAACCTTTTCCACATCCCCTATCCCGGAGCCGCCACCGCCGACTTCCGTCGTGCTTCGCGCGAGCGAGCCTTTGCGACTTGGCGCGAGATCTCCATGACAAGCGCTATCGCCGACTCTCGACCTCTGAGAATCGCCTCCTTCGGCTCGGCGGTCGATTAAGTTGACGATGCCGTTCCGGGATGCGTGGGGCGAACCGGCGCAGCGGTTCGACCTCGGGCAACCCAATCTTCCAGCCGAATTTGTTGCTCCCTATGCCGAGGCGTTCCGGGGGCATCATGCATCGTCGTCACCTAGCACGCGTCACCAATGCTGGAAAGCACTGAAGTTCTTTGCCCGCTTTCTCGCCGATAGCGGCAGGGTTCAGGCGCCGGCCGATTTGACGACCGAATTGTTCGGCCAATACATCTTATGGCTGGACGCCTTGCCTTCCCGAACCGGCAAACCCTGTGCTCAGCTTTCGCGCTTACTGGCGGCAAGCTAACGGCAATCCATCGTTGCGTCCGTTTCTTGACCTGCGTCGTGAACGCTATGACCGAGGTGCGAGCTGAGTGTATTTCGCCGTGCTTTCGCGAAGGCGCGGTCGGTCGCCATGCGACGCTCGATCATCGGCGCAATCAGTTTAGCAGGCTCGGTCCGCGTCATCAGACCTACGCTATGCGTCAGGATCTCGGCGTAGCTTCTGAGATCCCTAAAGACCGCCGCCGGCAGCTCGGTCGTGAGCTTGACTGGCTTGTCGTCTTCAAGCGGCCCAAGCTTGAGCTTCGTCATGGCGCTCCTCCATTGCTGTAGGGCGCCAGCACCAAATCGCGCGTGCCGATCACGCGGACCGGAAACCTGGCCGGATGGTCAGCGTCGGCTGGATGTTGAGCTGACGCTGCACGACCAATTGGCCGGTCTGGCTGATGCTGATGGACGCACCGCTACGGATCGCTTGAACGAGGTTGTTCTCATTTGGCTCGTGCCGCCTCTGCTCCGACGCTGAGCATGGTCGAGAGAACGGCGGCCTTGAATAGCATGCCCCAGTGGTTGTCGACATCGTCCTCGAGTCCGGCATAACCACCACTGTCGGCGCCCGGCTGGCGCTCCAGCACGATCGAGTTGCCGTCCGGTATGATGATGCGAGTCCAGACCAAGAGGATTCGACTCTGGCCGTCCGCACGGCCGCTTTTTAGGCGATGATCTGACTGGCGTGGGCGCGCTCTCGGTGCAGTTTGGGCTTTGCTTGAACTAGCACTACTTTGGCAGATTTTTGATTTTGTCGCGTTTTATAGGATTCCCGAATCAATTTTTCAATGATTCATGGA
>NZ_JADFUE010000138.1:0-5984 GCF_054967145.1 Bradyrhizobium sp. UFLA06-24 | reverse complement strand
GATGTGTATAAGAGACAGCGTGCAGACTGTGCATCACACGACTAATCCGCGGTTTCATAGATTGATATCGAAATTCAAGGAGCTAACCGGGTGTCCCGTTCTCGTGAATACCTCGTTCAACGTGCGAGGTGAACCGATCGTCTGCACTCCAGAGGATGCGTTCCGCTGCTTCATGGGAACGGAGATTGAGCTGCTGGCCGTCGGCAATTCGCTCTTACGCAAGGAAGAACAGAGCAGAGCGCTGGTGAAGGACTATCGTAGTTCCTATGAACCCGATTAGAAAGTGAGGCGTCCAAAACTGTGTGCGCCTCGCAGGCATCGTGATTTTTATCCATCTCGCACGCAGCGCGCATTTCGAGAAAGCTTTTCTACATGGATATAAAAACCAAAAACGCAACCTTCGGAATGCACGTATGGCAGCAAATGATGCGCTACTGAGAAGAACCGCAGCGAGGAACAGGGTTATTCGCTTAGTCGCCCTGCTAAAGGGAACATGGGTAACTCTTGGTGTTGTTCTTCTTCTAATGACGATTCTGGAAGTATTGCTGACCTCTTACTACGAGCGAGAGGACAGAAATGAAATGCAAAGGACCGCTAAATCTAAAGCCAATTCTGGCGTATATGCAAATGCCAACTTAGCGGAACGGTACTTTGAAGAACTCAATGAGGCTGCGCCCTGGCCGTTGCCGTGGGCTTCATATACGCAATCACGAGGGTCAGACTATGCTGGCAAATTTATTAATGTAAACGAAGGCATTAGAAGAACGTGGAATTCCGAGGCAATCAACGAGGATGGGAGGGCCACGCTAAAAATATTCTTTTTTGGTGGATCCACTTTGTGGGGGGCGGGATCTAGGGACGAATTCACCATTCCCTCTCTTGTCGCCAAAAAGTTGGTCGAAAATGGAATCAACGCTAAAGTTACAAATTTTGCAGTCATTGGGGATGTAACTACTCAAAGTTTGATTCGCTTCGTTCTCGAATTAAGAACGCGGAATGTTCCCGATTTGGCGGTCTTTTACGGCGGACTGGTTGACGCTTGGTCCGCATGTCGGGAAGGAAAACCGGGCGTTCCGATTGGCAGCTCAAACCTCGAAAGAATATCTTCTGAAAAAGAGGCAAAAGCGCGTATGAGTATAAAGCTAGAAAATTTGGCGCTGATAAGATTGTTCGCTGGCAAAAGACAGCCAGTAGGGTGCTTGAAACAATTGGACGTGCTGTCCGACGGAGCTCTGGATGTCTATCTAGGGAATGTTCGGTTTATGGAGGCTATTTCAACGAGCTTATCCTTTAAGGCGCTATTTTACCTTGAGCCCGAGTTGTCCCAGAAAACACAAAGGACAAAATATGAAGAGGATCAGCTTTTAAAATACGAGAAGCGGCTTCCAGGATATAACGATCTTTACTCTCTGATGAGCAGAAAGTTGGTCAAGAGGGAATATGAGAGCTTGGGGCGAAACGTGATTCGCGACTTACGTACTACCTTTTCCGATGTTGCCAGACCAATTTACGTGGACCGCGGGCATTATGGCGAGGACGGAAATGAGTGGATATCTCGCAAAATTACAGCCGACATATTGGCAATATATGCTCCCGCGAAGTGAATCCACACCGGTCGCGGTAAGACTTCTTCAAACTGTGACAATCTTCACCGGCATCTCCGTCAGCGGTGTTTCCCGCCATCGTCGGGGGCGCTTTAAATTTGCGACATCGTGAGGCAGTCAGATGACCGTGAACCGACGGTGCTTTCTACGGACTACATTCGCTGGTGCGCTAATGACATCCGGCTTTCTTGCGTCCGATGCTTTTGAATGCACCCTTTCTGCAGAAGGCTCTAGTTCGCAGAGAATTCCAATTCTCATGAGCCACGGTATCGACAGTGTGCCGCGCTCAACAGAAAATGGATTTCGATCACTTTCAGCGGTCGAGTTCGACGCGCTCTACAGGATTGCACGAGAGCTCGGCTGTGAGACGATAGGCTACGATGAGCTTGAAAAGTGGCTCAAGGGAACAGGCAGCTTGCCTCGTCGACCATTGATGATCGACTTTGACCATCCGACGATCACGATGCGATATGAAGTCAACGACATCATGCAGCGATATGGCTTTCGGCCAACGTTGTTCGTCAATACCGCTGGAATTGAGGCCCAGGTTAGGGGGCCAGTCCGGAAGATAGAGGAGCGTCGATTCATGACATGGGACGAAGTTGGCGATCTGCTTGAGGCAGGGTGGCGCATCGGGGCTCATACTGTGAATCATCCAAACCTATCGGATTTGAGTGTACAAGATCCGACCGGAGCCAAGATTGTCGAGGAGTTGGACCAAAATAACGAAACCATCGAACGGAGGCTCGGGTTAAGTCCGCGGGACTTCGCGTACACTGGGACAAGCTTCAGTACCCAAGCGGAACGGGAGGTCAGGAGACGTTATCGCTTTGGTCGGCTGTGGATAATCAACGGCCAATGTAGTATTGACGGCAAACCAGCGCGCACGGCCGATGTGATGGGCATTGCAGGTGCTGATGAAGCTGACGGTGGTCCCCCAAAGGTGGGCCGATATATCACGTGCAACTCCAATCGTTACCGTCTACCCTCTATGGACACGAATTATCTTATCCACGATCAAGGTCCATTTCGCCGCTATCTTGAGGAAGCAAACGCATAAAGCCTTTGAGAAGTTTTTGTCTTCTCCCCGGGCGACTTACCTGTTTCAGTTGTTCCAACGACAAACAAAGGCCTACTGACCTGCCACTGAACTTTCATCCGGTAGCAGTTAGACTCTCGGGGTTTTTGCTGCGAGGCCGAAGTTTGGACCATCCAGGACTAGAGTTTTGCGTCTTGGTCACGTTGGCGGGCTGGACCACCGACGTGGTTTTGCAGCAAAATCGGCGGTCTGTTGCCGATCGCGCCATGGGGCCGTTCTTCGTTGTAGTATCTGCGCCAAGTCTCCACTTTTTGCTGGGCGTCCGCAAGGGACAGGAACCAGTGAGCGTTGAGGCATTCGGCCCGGAAGCGGCCGTTGAAGGCCTCGATGAACGCGTTGTCGGTCGGTTTGCCGGGCCGCGAGAAGTCCAGCGTGACACCGCGCTGCTAGGCCCACAGATCCAGATCACGCGACACGAACTCGCTGCCTTGATCGACGCCAAGTATCATTGGCATTTGCCGCTTTACCGTCAGGCGCAGATGCTGGCGACGCACGGTATCGCCATCGACCGTTCCACGCTCGCCTTCTGGGTCGGCTATGCCGCTCAGGAATTGAAGCCCTTGTGGCATCGTCTGCGCCAGCTTCTGCTCGCCTCTTCGAAGCTCTGTGTCGATGAGACCCCCGCACCGGTGTTGGATCCGGGACGTGGCAGGACTAAAACCGGCTACTTCTGGGCGCTGTCACGCGATGACAGGCCGTGGGCCGGACCTGACCCACCTGGCGTGGTTTACGCCTATGCACCGGGCCGTGGGGCCGTTCATGGCTTGCGGTTGCTTGAGGGCTATCGCGGCATCATCCACTGCGACGGCTATCAGGCCTACAAGACCATGACCCGAGAGACGCGTGCGGACGCCTTGTCCGGAACGCTCGCCTTCTGCTGGGCGCATCTGAGGCGCCAGTTTGTGAAGATCGAGCGCGAGGCGGCTCCCGCGCCAGCTCCGGTTGCCCGCGAGGCTCTTGAGCGCATCGCCCAGCTTTACGCGGTCGAAAAAGCGCTCCGCGGCCGATCGGATGCCGAGCGCCGTGCTGGCAGGCAGGTGCATGCGCGACCTTTGGCTACAGCCTTGAAGCAGTGGTTTGAGGCCAAGCTTGATCACCTTGCACAGAAGAGCGACACGGCGAAGGCCTTGCGTTACGCGCTGCGTCATTGGGACGGCCTGACGCTCTACCTTGATGATGGGCGCATCGAGATGGACACGAATGCTGTCGAGCGTGCGATGCGGCCGATTAAGCTCAACGCCAAGAACTCTCTTTTTGCCGGTTGCGACGAGGGCGCCGAGAATTGGGCAGTTCTGGCTTCGTTAATCGAGACCTGTAAGCTCAATGGCGTCAGTGCCGAGCACTGGCTCGCTGATGTTCTCGCCAAGCTCGTCAATGGTTGGCCTGCGGCGCGACTGGACGAACTGCTCCCTTGGGCGTCGATCTACACGATGCATGCACACGACCCGAGGCTGGCGGCATGAGCCTGAACAAGACCGCGGTCCGGATCAAGGTGACCCTCAAGGATGTGAAACCGGAAGTGATGCGATGCCTTGTCGTGCCGCTCACGCTGCGCCTTGATCGGCTGCATCTGACGCTTCAGACGGCGTTTGGCTGGACGAACAGCCATCTCTTCGAGTTCCTGGCCGGCGAAGGACGTTGGGGTATCCCTGATCCCGATGGAGATTTTGGCCCTCAGCCCATCGATGCCCGCAAGACGCGGCTCTCTAATATCGTTCAGGAGACCGGCGCGAAGACAATCCATTATCTCTACGACTTTGGCGACAGCTGGGATCACGTGATCAAGCTTGAAAAGTGGTTCGACAACACGACAACGGAGGGACTTCCGTTCTTGCTCGAGGCCGCCGGCCGTTGTCCTCCGGAAGACGTCGGCGGTGCGCTAGGCTATGCCGAATACCTCAATGCCATCGGTGACCCCACCCACCCGGAGCACGAACATATGCGCCTCTGGGGCCCGGAGCAGTTAGATCCCAACGTCATCGACCGGAAGGCGCTTGAGGCCGCTGTTAATGCCTTGTCCGACAGTTGGAAGCCGCGCCGGCGCACGACGCGCTCAAAATAGACGTCAAGCGCCAATCAAATGGGCCTCAGAGCTACGCTTACGATAGATCCGCCGCGTCTTGTTCTGGCCATGGCGCCAGCCTTCACGACGCAGCAGGACGTGAACACGACGATAACCGTAGCGGATGCGAACATGGCAGATCTCCTTGATCTTCTGTTCGAGGGCAGCCTGTCCGGAGCGACGGGACTTGTAGTGGTAGGTCGAGCGGTCCAATTCGAGAGCGTCGCAGGCCCTGCGGATCGAGACCTGCCATTCGCTGCGGACCGCGTCGACCAGCATGCGCTTCCGACCAGGCTTCATAGCTTTCGGCGGATCACGTCCTGCAGCATCTCCTTGTCGAGCGACAGGTCCGCCACCAGCTTCTTCAGCTTGCCGTTCTCCTCCTCGAGCTGCTTCAGCCGACGCATCTCGGTCGGCAGCAGCCCGTCATACTTCTTCTTCCAATTGAAGTAGGTTGCCTGGCTGATCCCGGCCTTGCGGCAGATCTCCGCCACCGCAACCCCGTCGTTGCCCTGTTTCAGGATGAACGCCTTCTGGGCGTCTGAAAATTTCGAGGCCTTCATGGTCCGTCGCTCCTCCCAGCCGAGGGGATTTACGCAGCGAGAACTCTAGAACCTATCTCAAAATTGTCGAAACAGGATCAGCAGGCAAGCGAGCTGGACGAAGCCGAGGAAGTTTTGCGGATAGAACTCCCAGCGGACCAGCAGGCGCCGCCGCCACTGTATCCAGGCGAAGAAGCGTTCGACCAGCCAACGCCGAGTATAACGACGGAGCCTGCGGCCGTCCTGGGTGAGCGACCTCACTCGGTTTGAACGATGTGGCGCGATCATCTCGATGCCTTGTGAGCGCAGTTCATCGTCGAGCGAATCGCTGTCATAGGCGCGGTCGCCGATCAGGTTCTCTGGCTTGGCCTCGATCATGTAGAAGTCGAAGCAGAGCTGTACCAAGCGCACTTCGTGATGGTTCGCGGCATGCGTGCTCACTGAAAGCGGCAAACCGTGGCGATCCACAATCGCCATGATTTTTAAGCCTTTTCCGCGCCTCGTTGGGCCGATCTCTGCACCGCCGCCTTTGGCCATCGCAAAGGTCGCGTCGATGAAACACTCCTCTTCGTCGAGCAAGCCTTTCTCACGAAGTTCGTTGGCTATATCGGTCAGAACGCGCCGCAACACTTCATTGCGACACCAGTTCTGAAAGCGACGGTGTACGGTCTTATAGT
>NZ_JADFUE010000137.1:0-6049 GCF_054967145.1 Bradyrhizobium sp. UFLA06-24 | reverse complement strand
CCTGAATACGGGCCACTCAAGATCGGTCCAGCATACTGCTGCTGGACCGCAGTGTCACCGACGTTCAGGACTAGCACGCCATCAATGTTGTTGGTCGCAAGCCAGACGAATTTCTGCATGGTGTACGTCCGCATTGGTGGAAACAACACCAACCCATCTTCAGCAACGACGCCGGCTTTCTTCCTTCCTCTGAGATAGTCGACTGAATGCTAGAAACTAGAACGGGGGCCCGCGACGTAAGCGGCTATCCGATTGACCGGTTCGGAGGGAAGGTCCCGGCCTGCATACCTTTTGTATGGATGTTGTGATGCATCCTGCTAGTGTCGTCGCCGCAACGGCTAAGGCGAGGAGCGCAACCCCCCAGTGAAGAAATCGCTGAACTGAACCAGCCCCGCCCCACAACAACTATCGAGTTATCTTTTTTCGATACTCGTCTATCATTGCTGTCGTAACATCACCCAGTAGCACAGCGGTGCCGCGCCGCCCGGCCGCGAATAGGCGCTTCTGCTGCCGCATGCCCGGCCATTGCGCATCGTGTCATCCGGGCAGGCGCAGGGTCTGCCAGTTGCGTGATATTGTGATCCCGGCTGGCCTTAATCAGGATCGCGGCGATGGCCGCGGCGGTCAGCGCAACTTCGATCTTGCGTTTTGTGTCGGTTTGCTGTGGGGCGGGATCTTGCGGTGTCTTGGGTATTGCGGTGGCGCCACGCGGGCCGGGCGGAGCAGTCTTGGAAGCTTGCGGCTGCGAAGGGCTGCCCGGCACCGCCGTTAGCGCGAGCGGACTTGCTGGGGGGCTGGTTAGCTGCGCTACCATTGCAGGCGCAGAAGTAGAGGGTCGCCCGTCCTGACGGCCGACGGAATAAGCTCCTATGGCTGTAAGGCCCAGAAGCACGATCACAGTCCAGCCCCGCATGAGGACATTCAAGCGAAGCCGGAGCGATCGGGCAAGTTGCAAATTGTAAATCGAAGGCAAGCCCCCGTATTTTCCCGGAAGTGGCCTTGATGGAGGATTAATTGGGCACGGCCCGTCCGGCCAAAAGCGCATGCTTAGACGTTCGTCGTGTTGTTTCGAATGAGCTTCGGGCACGAAAACGTACCGGCGTTTATGCTGTACAAATGAACAGGCGTGCCGACCTTCTGGGTGATTTCGCCTTTGAGACGTTGCGGCGCGCGTGAAACCCGAATGCATTCCATTCGAGATCGAAACGGCGGTCGAGTCTATTGCAATGGTTTGCCGTCGTCACCGGCGTTGGCTCAAGGGCCTGTATGATCCGGCGGTGTTTACCGGCACCGCCCGAAGGTACATCGCAGCGTTCGGGGAATAGCACTCGATAGCTGATTGGTTGCGCCTCGGAGGTGAGATCAATTTTCCTGAAAGTGCGGTAGTTGCTGCGGGCGATCCTAACCGCGACCGAAGCTTTTCACGCCGTCCGCATGTTAGCTTTGCAGGTCAAGGCTCGCGAGCCGCTGCCGGTCCAGAATCACGATCTCGCGTTGGGTATTGCCGATGAAATCGAGGACACCATCAGTGTGCAATTGCGACACTGCACGCGAAACGGTTTCGACGGTCAAACCAAGGTAATCGGCGATGTCGCGCCGAGACATTGGGAGCGAGATCACGTCAGCAGCCGTGAGTCGTTCATCCATCTCGTGCAAGAACGCGGCAACGCGCTCCAGAGCAGTTTTACGTCCGAGCAGCAGCATATGGTCTTCGGCGTGTTGCAAGTTATTCGTCGTCAAGCTGAGCAAGGTGCGCCAGACAACCGCGTCATTCTCGGCGACCGTCTCAAGGTGTTGCCGCCTGATCAGGCGAACAGCGGTTTGGATGATCGCTTCCGCCCTAAATCGGTGGACTCCGCCGTTCTCGAGTCCAAAAATATCACCCGGCAAATGAAATGCGCCAATCTGGCGCCGCCCATCGGAGAGTAATTTGCAGGTCCGTACCGCGCCTTTCCTGACCTGGTAGACGTACTCGGCTGGCTCACTCTCGATGTAGATGGTTTTACCTTTCTTGTAAGTGAATTCACTCAAGCTGACGATCGGATTCGAGCCGCTCGATATGCCGAGCTCACTGAGCGAATTGATTAGGGATCTATGGTCTGTGGTGATGCTCACGAACATGGTCCGACACTCCTGAACCAGAATATACGAAGGGGAGCCTCGCGAATTGATCCGGCGCAATCTATGGATGTCATTGTAACAAGCGGCCATGAAGAGGAGAAGTCGTGTCATTGTGACGCAGTGCGCGCGCAGCAGTTGAGGTGACGCAATGTGTTGTCATCCGGTCGAGGGGGGCCCCGCAACGCGCGTCGGAGCGAACGAAGCGATCATGGATTGAGTGCCATACGAGTGTTCTGCTGCGCGAAGGCGACAAGTCGCGCTTAAAAGATGCGTTTCACTGCGGAGTATCTTTGAAAGGCGGCTTCGGATCGCGAGCGAGTGTGTCCAAGACCAAGGACGGGTGCGGATAATCGGCTCCGGCCCTCTTAAGCCCACCCTGATATCCAACGTCTGCTCAAGAGCCCCCGTCGAGGCTCTGCCACGGGTGATTGTCTCGCTGACGATGGTCCAACTGGACCCGACACCGGCAATTGACTAAGATCAAACCTCTAATACGGATGCTCTATCCTTCAGCGAATTAAGGAGGCAAGAGATCTCATGCCTTACCTTCTCGCTACCGGAATCCTAGCACTTCCTATCCTCGTCAGCTTTGGATCAGATTTGACCGCTGCTTCACGGGTTCATTCGTACACCCCACCGGCTCGCCAAGACGTTTATTGCCTGCAGGGCCGAGCCTGGGGATATCCGGGCAACTGCCAGTTCTCGACCTACAGTCAGTGCATGGCTACCGCATCCGGCACCTACGCTTATTGCGGTATCAATCCGATGTACGCCTTCGAGCGACAGGGAAGGCAATTGCGCTGAGGCGAACGTCGTCAGGTCAGCCAAGCAGCGTTGGATGATGGACGGACCGTTCAGACTCGTGTCGCGGTTCGCTCGACCCCAGCCGCTGAATCGGCTGATTGGTCCGTTCGTTCGACTGCGCCCGGTGCCATCCTTGCATCTGGACGGCGATATCCGCTCCTGGGGCGGGGCGACACTATTCGAAACGGATCTTCTGGCTCAGATCTCTCGGAAGATAGCAGAAGGCCCGCGCTCTTCCCAGTACTGTCTCAATCTGTCTCAGAGTTCAGCGCGGCGTGCAGCCGAGCCTTCTCCAACCGAGACCTGAGTCCATTCAAACAGGCGGCCAGTTTGGCGAACTCCTGAATGCTGACATAATCAAAGACGAACTGCTCAACCTCTTTCTGCTGCTCGTAAGGATCTTGCGAGCGATGCCCGTGAGCGACAAAAGGACGTACCTGGCATCATTCATGTCGGATTTCCGGCGCACGAACTGCTTACCTCAAGCTCCCTCGATTGCTTGGTGATGAAACCCGACTCGACTCTCATCAGCTTCGCGACAGCATTGACGGGAACACCATCTTCTTCCAGCTCCGTCAGAGCCATCAAGATCATCATTTGCGGACCAGTAATGCCAAGCGCATTCGCGTGGTAGGACCGAAGATCGCAAGACATACGTCGATTGATCTGATCTACCATGTAAAGCGCCGGAGTAGATCCTGACTGACGCGCGGCGCCTTCCGGGAGCGTGTTGCCAATGCAGGCAGCTTGGGTGGCATCTGATCTCAGGAGCTCCAGCCTCAAAATATTGCTTGCTGGCTGGCTGGCTTCAGCAAAGAGGACCGGTCCTCGCTGATCACTTTGACGCGCCCAAAGCGCCCCGATCAATCAGTCGCCACAGCTAGACCATTCGTTCCGGTTCGATTTATGAGGATATTGCCCCCTCCCCAGTGGCGATCACCATAGCTTCAACCCAAGATCGAGGCCATCAAAAGTACGCCTAGCGACGTTGATGGACAGGATCGGAGAGGTCGTCGACGGGCAGTGGCGGAAATTCGCCATTTATAGGCCCGTCAGGAAACCCTTGCAAAATTATAGCAGTAGTGCTATAAGAGAAGGGCGAATGACCACACAGAAGCCCGTAGTTTGGATCGGATCGTCAAAGGACGATCTACGAGCTTTCCCGGACGAGGTTCGCCGCGTCATGGGGTTTGCGATCAATGATGCACAAAACGGCGACGAGCATCCTCGTGCCAAGGCCTTAAAGGGCTTTGGTGGCCGGAGTGTACTGGAGGTCATCGACGATGAAGATGGCGATACGTTCCGTGCCGTCTACACCGTACGCTTCGCTGGCGTTATCTATGTCCTTCATGCCTTCCAAAAGAAGTCGAAGAAGGGGATTGAGACTCCGAAGCACGACATCTTGGTAATTCAGGCCCGGTTGAAGGCAGCCGAGGCTCATTACCAAGAGAACTACGGAAAAGGAGGCAAGAAATGAGTAAGGCAATTAAAGCAACCGCAGGCAGCGATAATATTTTCGCTGACCTTGGCTTTGCCAATCCTGAGGAAGAACTCCTCAAAGCCAAACTTATTCGTGAGCTTCGTGCGATCATCAAACGTCGCAAGTTGACTCAGACAAAGGCTGCCGAACTGCTAGGCCTTAAACAGCCTGATGTATCTGCCCTAGTGACCGGCCGCGTAGGGAAGTTCTCGATCGACAGGATTGTTCGATGCCTAGATCGGCTTAATTATCGTGTGGACGTCGTTATCCGTCATAAGCCCGTTCGTCGCGCATCCTCGCGAGCTGCGGCCTAAGAGTGGGAATGGATGGATATTGACGAACTTCGGGATGCTGAAATCCAGCTACATGGTTTGACCAAGGCCGACGGCGTCTATACGTTTTATCACGATGAGACCAACAATATCCGCAAGTTGTATATTGACGATGGACGTTTGAACGTTGCTGAGCTGAAGGTATTCGTCCTCGGCGGCATTGTGCATGAAGGAGCACCGCGACCGATTGAGATTCAATCGCTTCGAGAAGCGATGCGTATCCAGAAGACGGCTCCGGAAATCAAACTGGAGCATGTCGCCAAGGGTAACTTTCTTGACGTTCTTCGCTCCCGAAAGCTGACCACGTTCCTTCGATGGCTTATCGATAACGGGTTGATGATCCACTATCACGAGCTGGATCCATTCTACTGGTCAGTTGCAGATATCATCGATTCGATCGTGCCTGAACTTGGCAATCCGATGCTCTTGCAATACCACGTCTTGCTGAAAAGCGACCTCGTCGCAGTGCTGCGCTGCGAACTGGCCGCAACCATCCAGCTATTTCACGATTTCGGCTATCCGGGGTTATCACCCGAGGGGCGGAGACCCTTCCTCGACAGGCTCATTGAGATTCTCGAACGTAACAGTGATGTCCTCCGGCATTTCAATGCAATGATGTTGAAAGGTGTACTGCAGGCCGGACGGGCGCTGGAGAGTCTGGAGTTCATTGAAGGTTATTACCCGAACCTGCTCATCGATGAGTTCAGTACCTTTTACCAGGGACGTATCGCGATCTTCAAGAATTCGACCCACATCTTCGACATGGAGAAGGTCATCCACGACCGCCTGCTGGAAACACCTCTGACCAGCCAGGGGAAACCGGTTGCGAACTTCCGATTTGCGGATTCCAAAGCCGAGCTAGGGCTTCAGATCTCAGACGTTATTGTGGGCGTCTTAGGAAAGATGCACACCTACTTTACGAACACGGGTCATGAGGACGTCGCTGCGGATCGAGAGGCTCTGGCCGGGACGAGCCTGGAGAACGCAAAACTCTTGTCGGACCTCATCTCAGCTTCGCATGCAGCCAATGTCACGTTCCTTCATCATGTCGCCAGTGTGCACGACATAGATAAGCTTGATCTGTTTCTTCGCTTTCCAGATGGGGCTCACGTTGCATGAACGAGGCGATCAATAATCGGCATTCGCGAGGGTGGGATACTTCGAACTTCTCAGCTGAACGTCGGGAGTATTTAGATGGTGATCTTGCCTTTGAAGCAATTGCAAGATCTATAGCGTCAGAGCTGGCCCCGGTTGTTTGGACAGCGCCCCGCTGGATTTAAGTGGATTCCTGCCGGGTTATGCTGAACGCGGG
>NZ_JADFUE010000136.1:0-6256 GCF_054967145.1 Bradyrhizobium sp. UFLA06-24 | reverse complement strand
AGCCGAGTTTCAGGTGCCGGTCGAGGACGTACTGGCTGTTGGAGACCACTGCATCGACCATCCGGGATGCATAGAGGTGCGGCAGGGTCATCGTCGAGCACGAGAGGCAACGCTGCTCGCAGGTCGCGCCTTTGCTGAAGAGCGTCGATCGCTTGCAGATCAGCGAGTAGTCGCGCAGCGTATGGACGATCCGGATGTTGCGGCGCTTGGCCTCCGCCCACAGGGACACGGAAAATCCGGTCAGGTTGTTGGTGTGAACGACATCCGGCTTCTCGGTATCGAGAATGGCGCCAAACCGCTTCGCCGCGCGTCTATTCCAGGTATCGCGCAGGTGCCATCGCAGGCGGTCCAGACGCGGCGGCTTGCGGTCCTGTCTGAACGGCCAGTAGGCGTTGTCGATCTGCACTCTGTAGGTGCGGATGCCGTTGCGATCGCCCACCGATACGTCGCCGGCCTTCTGCAGGCTGACGACGGCAACGTGATGGCCATTGCGCATGAAGGCTTCTGCGAGCAGCGATACCGATACCTCGGCTCCGCCCATGATGTCGGGTGGATAGAGCGTGTTCACGATGAGTATCTTCAACGATCGCCTCATGCGTTGATCGATGACGGGGGCGCACCTCGCTTGCCATGCAACAGCTGGCTCTGCAATCGCATTCGGTCCCAAAACGGCGTGAACGATTCACACCGGGACGAGACCGAATCGTCATCCGATATTCAAGAAGCAGGCCATGGAGGCTCGGTCCGGATCTCCGCGATGGAAGAATCCGGGCCGGGCCGCGCCAGATGAACGTGCGTCGTCGTTGTTACTTCGAGTTGACCACGACGCTGGAGATGTTCGACGCATTCGTCGAGGCCGCATCCAGCGGGTTCATCAGCTTGATAAATTCAGTCGATGGCGATTCCGCGACCGAAATCACGTCGTGATCGCGCATCCTGAACGTATCGGCCTGGAACCAGCCGTCGGGCTTGCTCATATCGAACTTGTAGACGGCGGGGACCGTCTTGGTCGGGAATTGCGACACGTCGATCCCGATGCGCTCGAGCAGCGGCTTCGGCTCGAAGCGATAGACGTAGATCGACTTGGAATCGGCACGCGCGCCGTCGAGACCGCCCGCCTTGGCGAGTGCCTCGGCCAGCGACATGTTGTCGTTCTCGAAGGTGAAGCGGCGGTTGTTGGTGCCGCCGATCGAGCCCGGCGACGGCGTCGAGCCGAACGCCATGTAGACCCTGGGAATGCGGGTGAGGAAGACAACGTCGCCGGGCGCGAGCAGCACATCCTCGTTGGGGTGATGCACGACCGAGGACATCGACTCGCTGTAGGTGCGTCCTTCGCGCTTGATCGTGACCGTGCTCTCATAGGACGGATATTTGGGGCCACCGGCGCGCGCGATCGCACCCATCAGGCGAATGCCGCCCGGGTCGACCGGAAAGCGCTGCGGCGAGTTGACTTCGCCGAGCACGCTGATCTGGTTGCCGCGCTGCTCGGCGACGCTCACGACCGCCTGCGGGTCGATGGCGCGATCCTTGAGCCGCTCGCGGACGATGTTCGAGACAGCGCGCGGCGTCAGTCCGGCGACCTTGATCGATCCGGCGTAGGGGATGTTGATGTTGCCGGACTGATCGACCTGTTGGCGCGGAATGTCGACGAAGTTGCCCGGCCGCACGCCGGCTTCGCGCGGAATGAACAGGCCGCCCGCCTGGGCTTCGTAGACGGTGACGGTGACGATGTCGCCGACGCCGATCGTGACGTCGCGATAATTTCCGCCGGGGAGATGCGAGAAGATCAATCCCGAACTGTCGGTGAAGGCGTTGGTTGCCTGCATCACGGCGGGATTGACCGGCATCAGGGCATAGGCGAGCGGCGCGCTCGGCTCGGTAACCAGCGCGGCATTGGTGTGCGTGGCCACGGCATCGGGTGCATCGAGCGGAATGACGTTCGCGCAGCCCGTCAAGGAAATGCCAACCGCAGCAATGGCCAGAATCCGGCTAATCCCGAAGTCCCAATGAATTTGTTCGGTCGCCGTCAATGTCATTTCCTCACTCACGTAAAATCTGATTTACCGTAGCAACCAACCTCATGCTGAGTCACGGCTACGTCTTCCTGTTTATGGTAAAGCAGCTATGGCTGTGACCTTATTGCAACTTGTGTCTCTGCGAACCTGTTTGAATGGCTGTCCAAAACTTGTGCGGACCCTTGTCATTTTTCTATGCAATGCGCAAACCGGACATGCGCGTGTCAGATCGGTGTCACGATTAAGGCGATTTGATCGCGCGCGAAAGCACGCTCTGAACTTCAGGCGCGAGATGCCGAGCCGAAGTGACTCTGCGTTGCATTTTGCGGGCCCGGTTCGTCAACCTGCGTTGATCTTCGACAGCGGCATCCCGCAGCATGACGTCCATCGAGCGTTTTCAGGATCGGAGATTGTTCGGGAAGTCGGACTGCAGCTTGGCCTCTTGTCCCGCCTTGTTCTCGCCGCTTTGCAAGACCTCGGCATACACCTGCGAGAGCGCGCGGTGGGTCTGCTCGATGTCGTAGAGGCGGATGAAGCGCTCGTATCCGGCCCGGCCGATTGCGGTCAAATCCAGCTGCGCTGCGCGCCGAAATCCGTCGATCAGCTGTTCGGGCGAGACCTCGTCGCAGAGCACGCCTGTCACGCCGTCTTCGACGATTTCGGGTAGCGCGCCAATGCGGAACGCGATGATTGGCTTGGCTGCCCGCATGGCCTCGATGGCGACGAGGCCGAATGCCTCCCAGCGCGAAGGGATCGCCACGATGTCAGCCTGGTCCAGTTCGGCCTCGATCTGGTGACGGTCCATCCAGCCCAGCAGTGAAACGTTAGCCGGCAGGTCGCTGCTGCGGAATTTGCTGATGACCGACGCGCCGATGAGGCGCACATCGAGGATATCTCCGAGTGCGCGCGCCGCCTCGATCAGGAGATCATATCCCTTTTGGCGGTCGAGGCGTCCGATGAAGAGAACCTTGATCTTCTCCGAACGCGACGGTGCTGCGCTCGTCTCGTGCGCGGGGCGCTGCTTGGAGATTCCATTGTGCACCAGGACGAGGCGTTTTGCCGCAATGCCGACCCTGATGGCGTCGGTTCGCTCGCTCTCGGAGATGCAAACGATGCGATGGGTCAGCTTGGACAGCAGAAGCTCGGTGAACTCGGTCACGGCGCGGCTGAGGCGGCCGGTCTCGCGGCCGAAGGCCCATCCATGCGGACAATAGACGATGCGCGAACGCCGGTAGGCCATCCACAGGGCCGGACGGACGACGAGTCCGGCGAACGACGAATGCAGGTGAATGATGTCAGGCCGCTGCTGCCGAACCGCACGCATGGTTGCAGATAGCATCGCGAACAGGCCGAGGGCATTGCGGCCTTCGCGCGGGAAGGTGGTGACGGCGTCATCCTCGATGTTGACGAGGTCATCGCGATGGTCGGACGGAACGACATAGCTGACGTTGCCGCGCCCGAAGCTCGCGCGCTGGTGCGGATGAAGCTCGTTCAGATAGGTCGCAATGCCGCCTCTCACCGTTTCGGCGACATGCAGAACCTTCAGGCCGCGGGACAACGGTCGATCCTTCCTTGTCTTGCACAAGCCACCTCTAACGCCTCCAAGCAGCAAGATTTAGGCCGCGTCATCGTGCTGTTCCGCCGGGGCCGGTCTGCCGAACCGGCTTGGCGAGCACCTGGAGCATGGCGGCAGCTGATTTGGTCCATGAATATGTCGCCAGACGCTCCCGCTGTTTCGCTTGTTCCAAGGGAGAAATCCTGCCGAGATCAATCCTTTCGCGCATTTTCGCCGATAGTTCGTCGGCATCGAGGGGATCGAAGTAGACAGCAGCGTCGGCGCAGGTCTCGCGGACGGCCGCGGCGGAACTCGCAATGACCGGGCAGGCGAAGTACATCGCTTCGAGGGGCGGGATGCCGAAGCCCTCGTACAGGCTCGGAAAAACGAACGCGGCAGCCCTGGCGAACAGCGCGGCGACATGCTCGTCCTTGAGGCGGCCCGCGCGCACGATCCCCCCGCTCGACTGGGTCGCACCGCCTCCGAAAACCTTGTCGTTGTCGCCTCCGACCACGACCAGCGGAAAATCCGCGCGGCCGAGCCGTTCGGCTGCGCGGATGGCGGTGTCGACATTCTTGTTCTTCGTCATCGAGCCGACAAAGAGGAAAAATCGATGGGGCTCGAGGCGCAGCGATTCGATGATCGAGAAATCTGGCTCGACCGACGCGAAGTGCTCCGCGCTGTTTGGAATGATGGGGATCGACGCCGGATCCAGCGCGAGCACGCTGGCAAGTTCGTTGCGTGAAAACGTCGAAACCGTTGCAATGGTTGCCGTGCGTGCCAGCAAGCGGCCGAGCGTCCGGTGCAGAGCGAGGTATTTCCGGCTGAAGAAGTCCGGCCGCTTGAAGACCTGGGCGTCGTGAATCACGACGAGATGGTCGCGGTGAAGCACGGGGCCGGAATTGGCGAGACTGATGAGGCGCGTGCCGGCGGCCGCGCGCGCCAGATCGATCTGATCCCACGCATGTCCCTGCAAGGTCCCGACTTGCTTGACCTTGATGCGGCGAAGTTCGCCAAGCGTCGTCGCAGCCGGCGGCACGAGAATCTGCCACTCTGCATCCAGGAGTTGCGGCGCGGCATTGCCGCTCGCCAGCAAGCCGTCCATCGCTTTGACGATCTCGGCGGCGTAGCGTTGCACGCCTGTCAGCGACTGCGTCAGGAACCTGCCGTTGATAGAGAGTTTCAAAAGTCTAGCTTTTTCTTTGCGGGTGTTGTTGCGTGTATGTTGCGCGAACGCTGCCTTTAGACTGAGCATTCGCGCCGAAATATATGCGCTCTAAGACGTGTAGCTCATGTGACGTTGGCGTGCGAACGTCCACACAGGCCGATAGCATGCAAGGCTGCGCGATGCCATCATGTTTCCTACACATTTCGATGCGCTTACATGGACCGACTGATTTGACGTGTCGCGAGTGTGCAAACCTTGCCTCTGATGCCCTGGTCTGGCATTGCTTCGCGCAACGAACGAGAGGACGACTTTGCGACCAGTGATCGTGACCGGCGCTGCCGGCTTTATCGGGATGCACGTTTGTGAACGGCTGTTGGCCCGCGGCGAGCAGGTCGTCGGCATCGATTCAATCACTCCCTATTACGATCCGGCTCTGAAGCGGGCGCGGCTCGCAACGCTCGAGCCCATCAAAGGTTTCAAATTCTACGAGATCGATCTTGCGGATTTCGCTGCGGTGACGCGCGTGTTCGACGAGGTCTCGCCGGATCGCGTCGTGCACCTTGCAGCCCAGCCCGGCGTGCGTGCCTCGATCGACGATCCCATCACCAGCATCCGCGCCAATTGTGACGGCTTTGTTACCGTGCTCGAAGCCGGCCGGCGCCGTGGCCTGGCGCATCTCGTCTATGCCTCGTCGAGCTCGGTCTATGGTGCCAATCGCACCTTGCCGTACTCGACCGAGCAATCGGTGAATCATCCGGTCAGCCTGTATGCCGCGAGCAAGAAGGCCAACGAGCTGATGGCGCACACCTTTGCGCATGTCCACAAGCTGCCGGTGACCGGGCTGCGCTTCTTCACCGTCTACGGCCCGTGGGGGCGGCCCGACATGGCCGCATGGCTGTTCACGCGCGCGATCTTCGCTGGTGAGCCGATCAAGATCTTCAACAACGGCGATATGTGGCGCGACTTCACTTATGTCGACGACATCGTCGAAGGCGTGATCCGCACGCTCGATCGGCCTGCGACGCCGAATCCGGCGTGGAATGCGGAAGCGCCGGAAAATTCGTCGAGCTCTGCATCGTATCGCCTGTACAACATCGGCAACAACAGGTCGGTCAAATTGCTCGAGTTCGTCGAGACGCTGGAGAAGATCATCGGCAAGCCGGCGATCCGCGAACTGCTGCCGATGCAGCCCGGCGATGTCCTGGAGACGCGGGCCGACATTTCGGCGCTCCAGCGCGACGTCGGTTTCGCGCCGTCGACGACCATTGCGGAAGGTCTCGGCCGCTTCGTCGAATGGTATCGACAGTATCATCGTATTTGACCCCCTGACATGAGTGACTCGCAAGTGTCTCAGAAGATCATCCCCCTGATCATGTGCGGCGGCGCCGGCACGCGGCTATGGCCGGCCTCGCGCGAGGTGCGCCCGAAGCAGTTCCTGCCGCTGTTCGGCGCGCGCTCGACCTTCCAGGACACGCTGCTGCGCGTCTCCGACGCGGCGCTGTTCGACCGACCGATCGT
>NZ_JADFUE010000135.1:0-6262 GCF_054967145.1 Bradyrhizobium sp. UFLA06-24 | reverse complement strand
CAATTCGACTCCGTCAAGAGCTGAAACTAAATGGCGCCCTCTCTGGTCTGTCAGCTTCTCGAAAGCTGCGCCTGCAACAATCTAGGCTGGCATCCGGCACTTCGAAGGGAGAGAGATATGAACGTTGATCCACGAAATGCTGTGGACACTCCCTTTGAGGTTCACAACGTGGTACAGCAGGCGCGCCGCGTCCATGGACAACAGGATGAGCTTGGCGCCGAGAGCAGCGCAACGGCACACAATTCCGAAGATCAAGCAAGCTTCGAGCAGCAGCTGAATGACTTGGATATAGACGACCTCGATTCGGCCTACCCGACGCCGCCTTCACTCTGCTTAGCGGCAAATTCCGCGACTGCCACGTCCTCGTCTGCGCCAGGCGAGGCCGCCTCGGAACCCGGTAGCTGCCCAGCCCCATCATTTGTCAGTGCCCGCGCTCAGCTTGCAGCAACACTGACAGGTGCCAATCTTGAAGTGCTTCGCAATGAGATCGACCTTGCCGTGCAGCAGGCGGCGCGCTGGTCACCGGCGAGCGCACCTAGCATTGACCGAGACGGCGTATTTGACGACGTCGTGAGGTCGTCTTATGTCACACTGCGGCGTTTTCAGAATCAGAATAGTGACTGCAAGCCGCATACGGACGAAAACACAAGCGCCATATTGCATGTTCGCAACACGGCTCGGGATCATTCTTCCATTGGAGATCATCCAGAGCGGTATCCTATTGACCGGGCGCGCCAAGCTGGCTGGCATATGCGCGGCAAGACAACAACATCACCCTTCGTATCGTTGGTCGAAGATCCGGCGAAACTCGCCGTTTCTCGCGATCATTGGGCGAGGGCGATCGCCAACAATGCGAACGCACTGCACACCTACACTGTTCCGAAGCACAGTGTCTGGACGCCAGACGACGTGATGAGCAGCATTGCGCTCAGAATGAATGCTGAAGACTACGACAACATCGATGCGGACGTCGATTTGATGTGCTCACTTGGCAGAACGCCAACGAAAGAGACCGAGCGCCTGTTCTTGGGCGGAAACTTGGAAAGCTACCGCACCGGCAGAGAAGAAAATCCCTATAAGCGCGAGAGCAATGAGTAGATGGTCTCTCGGCCAAACCGTTGGGCTGGTTCGTTGGTTTTCAAGCACCCAAACTCCCAAAAGAAAGACCTTGAAGCGGCGTACCAACTCCGCACACGCAGAACAGCTTAAGCTTATGCGGCGACCGGCGGCCCGATCAACTCGCCGGTCGAGCGGCAGAGCGGTTGGGTCTCCGACAAGATGCACTTCCGGCGACGCGAGGATGTCGGACAATCCTCCTCCTGTGCGCGCTCGTTGGAGCATCCCGGCGCCTTGGACATTGTGAGTTCGAACGACATACGAGCTCACGGCTGGCTGGCGGCTTTGGTGGAGTTACGCCGCTGAACGCGCTGCGTCCCTCTCTGTACTCGGTCTGAAATTGGCCGCGCGGTCAAGCAACAGGTGTTTCGGCCGCGATCGCATCGGGCATTCGCTCCCCGCGATAAGCCGCGCTGTTACAAGACAGCCGATCCGTCACCTGGATGCGTTCCATCAAAACAATCGATTTTGCGGAGCGCGCCTAAGAGGCTCATAGTCGATCGCAATATAAGGAGGCCGCATTCAAGATGACGTCTGGCAATCGATTCTCTCCTCAATCCCTTGCCGAACAACTTGGCTCGAGCGATCGACAGTCTTCACCTCGAACGTTGCTTCCTGTTCATCAAGTGGACGTCCACCTCTCGCCACGGTCTCCCCGCTAAATTGACACGCATGAGGCGGATCGGATCGCCCCGCTCCTGGTGTCATGGCTTACCCCGCTTGCCAAGAGCGCCTGCCTCTTCTGCACTCAATAGCGCTTCTGCGAGACGTTTAATTGGACGGACGAATGCTCACGGCTTTGTACACAGCGAGACGGACCGCCGCGCGCAGTTCGACGGCATGGTCGAACTGTGTCGCCGTTGCCTCACAACGATTCCAAACTGAAGGCACCCCGACAAAGAGCATTCAATTGCACTTGAATCTCACCTCGCGTCAGATTGTAGGATTTCCGACAGTCTCGCGACACAGTCCGCTCGTGTGAACTCTTCCTGACGGGTACCAACAATTGCGAACGTCTCAAAAACTCAATGCTCGGCCGATTCGGTTGATCACACTACCCAACTCCTCCTTTTTAAAGCTTGCATCGTTCATCTGCTCTGTGAGGGCTGGGCGAAGCGCCGTCTTCGCAGGCAGACCTGGATCCAGCGCGCGAGAACAACGCGGGCAGTCTTTGTTTCGCCTATGCCGACGAAAGGCAGAGTTCCTGAGCCGTGCACCCGATCCGACGACATGGAGCCGGCGTCGCCGCCTCAGACAAGGCACGACAGCAATGCCGCACGTAATTTGTCCTTCATTGGCAGCACTAGCTCAGTTGGGACGGAGAACGCCTCGGAAGCGACCGAGCATTGGAACGGTTGACATCTTACTTGGATAACGCCGGCAAACGAGAGGACGTCTGTCCCGAAGGACGCGTTGATCGTTTCGTCGCATCTCGGCCTTTTACGCCCCATTGGCCGGCACATAGCGCGCGAAGTGTCTTTAGCGCGGAACACTTGCAATGCCGCGACTTGACGGCACTACGGCCAACAGCCTCGCAAGACTGACCGCGGATCAAGACGAACTGGGAAGTATTCAATGTCGGTTTCGCAAGCCTGTTCGACGACAAATACAGCTGATCTCGCCCGTGCCTTGCTTTCGCTGGGGCAGTCTCGCGCGATCACTACCGCTAGCATTCGCGCAGCGCATGCAGGCATTGCTATGTGCCGCCCACAGATGCATCAGTGCGCCGCCAGGGCTCTCAACCCCGTAAGTCATCGCAGAGCTCTTGCCAACATAACGGATATGTTGAGCTGCGCCGCCCGCCCAGGCGACCCGCCGCGAGCCGTCACATATCCGATGTCAATGGATGCGCATGCATCGGTCGCCTGCCAACAAGCTCTTGCGGGTCGTCTACGGCTTTTCGAATTCATGCCAGACCGGCAGCATCCAGTCGCCGGATCTCTTGGTCAACCCTAACACGCTCAAGTCTTGCCGAGGACGGACGAGAGGCGATGGATGCGAATTCTCCTGGTTGATCATCATGCGGACTTTGGCCGCGCTGTGAAGGCAACGCTCGTGAATTGCGGGTTCGCGGTGGACGTGACGCCCACGCTGGATGAGGCGTCAGCCGCGCTGGATTGCGCAAACTACCACCTCGTACTGCTGGAGTCCGTCTTGCCGGATGGGGATAGTTTGGACTGGTTGAAGCAGTTGCGGCGCGAAGGACGATCAATGCCGGCAATGATGATGAGCAGTCTCAATGATCTCAGCCGCCGGATCGCGACCTTCAATGCGGGAGCGGATGATTTCCTGCCCAAGCCTGTGTCGATCGACGAACTCATCGCTCGCATGCGGGCCATTTTGCGAAGGTCAACGCAAATGACGGCGCCGGTCGTGACATTCGGGAATCTGCATTTCGATCCGATCGCCAGACAAGTCTCGGTGGGTGGCCGGATCCTGAGGATTGCTCGGCGTGAGGTGTGCATTCTCGAGCATCTGCTCAATCGCGCCGGCCGCACTGTGCCGCGCGCTTCGCTGGAAGATAGCTTGTACGCGTTCGATGACGAGGTTTCGACCAATGCGCTGGAAGTCGGGATTTATCGCTTACGCGCGCATTTGAACCAGGCGGGTGCGACGCTCAGAATCAAGACCGCGCGCGGCGTCGGTTACACTCTTGAACTCGTTGGCACAGCATCGGCTGCCTAGCAGCGTCACTTAAAGGCAACAATCGCTTGAAGGTCCTTAATAATGCCGCCGGCGCTACCCAGCCGCCTGCGATCACCAACCCACAACGCTCTGCCGCTCTCAATCGTCTCTGCTACCTCCTATGCGGATTTGCTTTGCTGTTTCCGCTTGCGGCCTCAGCCGAGACCAAGCGGGACGGCAAAGGAGAGATGCCACGTGCGGCACCCGGCAGCACCACGGGCACGCTCAATATTACCTCGTCACAGGGAAAGACGGTGCATTTGAGCGCACCGGCGGCGACCATTTTTGTCGCCGACCCTGCAATTGCCGATTATCAAGCTCCGTCGAGCAGTACAATTTTCGTGTTCGGCAAAAAGTCCGGGCGGACGAGCCTGTTCGCCCTCAACGAAAACGGCGAGGCTCTTGCCGAGCTGCGTATTGTCGTAACCCAACCACTCGAGGATCTACGGGCCGCGCTCAAGGCCGAGGTCGGCGACTATCCAATTCAGGTCAGCTATACCCCGCGCGGGGCGATCCTTAGCGGTATAGCGCCCAATGCCGATGTCGTTGAGGCTGCGAGGAAGGTCACTGAGCAATTTGTTGGCGCGGGCGCCCCGGTCGTCAACAAGATCCAGGTCGCCGGCTCACTGCAGGTAAATCTCAGCGTGCGCGTAGCAGAAGTCTCCCGCACCGCCGTCAAGGATCTCAACATCAACTTCACCGCCTCGGGCCCAAACGGCGCTTTCCTTGCCACCGGCAAACCGGGAGGGTCCGGCAGGGCTGGCGGCGGCGGCACGATTGGGATCGGGTTTAGCACCGGCAATATCAACCTCAGCGCTGTTCTCGACGCTCTCGCCAGTGAGCACCTCGCCTCAATCCTGGCTGAGCCGAACCTGACGGCAATGTCCGGCGAAGCCGCAAGCTTCCTCGCCGGCGGCGAGTTTCCGATCCCAGTCATGCAGGACAACAGGCAGGTTTCGGTCCAATTCCGGCAGTTCGGCGTGAGCTTGGAATTCGTCCCGACAGTGCTCAGCAACAACCAGATCGTTGTCCGTGTGAAGCCCGAAGTCAGCGAACTATCGACCGAAGGCGAAGTCAAGATCAATGGTATGGCGGTTCCTGCCCTCTCGACGCGGCGGGCGAGCACCGTGGTCGAGCTCGCCAGCGGCCAGAGCTTTGCAATCGGCGGCCTCATCAGGCGCAACTTCAACACTGATATCGGCGAGTTTCCCTGGCTCGGCGACGTACCGATCCTTGGTGCGCTTTTTCGCTCTTCATCGTTTCAAAAACGCGAAACCGAGCTAGTTATCGTTGTTACACCTTACATCGTACGGCCGGGATCAAATCCAAGCCAGATAAGTATTCCGACCAACCGCATCGCACCGCCATCAGATGCAGGCCGCATCTTGACGAACACGGTGGCACGGCCGCCTCAAGGCCGCGATGCGCCGCGCGCGAGCGCACCGGGACTGACGGGCAACGCCGGCTTTATCATCGAATGAGGATCGACATATGAACATGCGATATTTGTCCCATTCGATTGTCCTTGCCGCAATATTGGGGGGCTGCGCAAATACTGCGTCGATCCATCCCAATCCTGCCGAACAAGGAGTCCAGGTCGAACAGAAAAAGCGTGTCTTGCTTCTGCAGAGCCTCCATGCCCTCGAAAAGCTTCAGCTGCGTAATTTTATCGCCGACGCAAGTGGTGGCCGGCGGGATGCGCTCCATGTGGATGTCAGCGGCTCCCATAAGCTCATTGCGCAGGTGGCGCACGAAGCACGCGCCATGGGGGTTGTTCCCTCTAACATCCGGCTGTCCGCTTCTCCCCTCAATTTATCGGGCCGTTCCGCCGTCAGGATCGAGGCGATTACGTTTGAAGCGCATCTTCCGAACTGTCCGTCGCTTTTGATCGCAGGACCAGCAGTGGACGACAATTCGTTCGAACCGACTCTTGGTTGCTCGACCAAAAACAACCTGGGAGTGATGGTGAACGATCCGCTCGACCTGGTTGATAATCGGTCTGTCAGCACGGTAAATGGCGATCGCGCCGCCGCTCCTCTTGCTAGTCACTCTACTCTCGCAGCGCGCAACAAGGGCAACGGAGAAGATGGAGCAAGCACGACAGCGCCGGACGCAGCGGGACCAACAACACAGAATGTGCAGCCGCTCCGATAGGCGCTTTAAGCGCTTGTCGGAACCTACTGTGCAGCACCTGGCGCTCAGGCGCACGAGCGATGCTGCAAGGCGCAGAGAAGGCAATTGCGAGCCATCATTTATCCTTTCATTCTACCTTTCCGCTTGGCGATGTCAGGTTTTGGAAAGCAAACGTGAGTAGCGAAATAGCGAGAGAGCGAGCCCTGCGGACTGAACATGGACCGATTCAACACGATCAACCCAGCCGATAAGGCGTCCGCTGCGTCGGATGCCGCCGTGGAACAGCCGGATCAAAAGCATGTGGCGTTTGAGCAGCACCTGGCAGGCG
>NZ_JADFUE010000134.1:0-6252 GCF_054967145.1 Bradyrhizobium sp. UFLA06-24 | reverse complement strand
ATGTGTATAAGAGACAGTGTGATGAGCGCGCTGGCGCCGCTGTCGGAGGATTCGCCGCCGCTGCAGCCGGAGAGTTCCATGGTACCCGACGAGAAGCGCAGGCCGCGCCATAAGCCGATCATGAGCGCGGGTACCGGCTCTTAACGAGATGCTTGCAGATATGCCCGACGATCCCCCACTATGTCCGTATGAGCAAAGAAACGCCATGCGTCGCCGTCTGCATGATCGACCCCAAAACCAGGCTGTGCTTCGGCTGCGGCCGCACCTTGCCGGAGATCGCGCGCTGGCACGCCATGGAGAGCGCGGAACGGCTCTCCGTCATGGCGCAGCTCGCTGCGCGCATGGCGGACGCGGGCTTGCAGCCCATCGCTGGAACTCCGAAACGCCTCTGACCGCCCGGCGCACCATCGGAGGCGCGCAATGATGCGCTTCCTGCTCGTTCTCCTCATGCTCGCCGGCACGGCCGGCGCCGTGGTCGCCTATGGCGATCCCGACCAGATCGCGCGTGCCAGCCACAAGGTCTCGCACATGCTGCGTGGACCGGCTGCATCGCCTGCGCCGGCTCCCGCCGTGCAGATCCAGCGCGGCCAGGGCGGTGAGTTCGCGCTACGTGCCAAGATCAACGGCGTCACGGCGCCCATGGTGATCGACACCGGCGCCACCTCCGTCGTGCTGACGTGGGAAACCGCGAAGGCGATCGGGCTGCCGCTCGAGATGCTGGAATACGACGTCGACCTCGAAACCGCCGGCGGCCATACCAAGGCGGCGCGGCTCACACTCGATCGCCTCGCGGTCGGCCATCTCGTCGAGAAGTCGGTGCCGGCGCTCGTCGTCCAGCGTGGGCAGATGAAGACCAATCTGCTCGGCATGAGCTTCCTCGATCGCCTGGAGAGCTGGGGCGTCCGCTCGGACACGCTGATGCTCACCGGTTATCCCGAGCTCCAGAGCAGCCACCGCCGCTCGCGCACGGCGGTCGATTGAGGCGCGAGCGATTGGCGGTCCGCGCAAACAGCAGCCTACCGCCAGTGCTATGAGTTTGCAGTGCCAGGCTCCGCCATCTTGCGGTGCTGCTTGGCCAGAATCTCGTTCGGCGTGACGTTGGCCACCGTGGTCTGGATCTTGTTCTTGAGGCCGGTGACGATATCAGCGTCCCCGCGCAGCATGGCATCGAAACCGGCTTTGGCGACGTCGTACGCGCCGTCCTTCTTCTCGGTACCGACCTTGGTATCCATCATCTCGGCGCGACGGAAGAACTCGGTCTCGGTGGCACCGGGCATCAGGCAGGTCACGGTAACGCCGCTGTCGCGCAGTTCCTCGCGGAGCGCGAAGGAGAACGAATCCAGGAACGCCTTGCTGGCGTTGTAGACCGCCTGAAAGCTGCCCGGTGTGAAGCCCGCGATCGAGCCCGTGATCAGGATGCGCCCGGAATTGCGGCGAAGCATCTCGTTGCCGGCGCGGTGGATCAGATAGAGCGTGCCGGTGATGTTGGTGTCGATGATGCGCCTGACGCGCTGGAAGTCCTGATCGAGAAACGCCTTGCCGAGGCCGACGCCGGCGTTGGCCAGCAAGGCATCGATCGGCCGGTCCCCGACCTTGGCGCAGAGCTTGTCGACACCATCGATCGTGGCAAGATCGGCCTCGACCGGTTCGACGTTGACGCCGAGCCTGCGCAGATCGACGGCAACCCGCTCGATCGCGGGCTCGTCCGCCGCGATGACAAGGTTGTATCCGGCCTGGGCGCAGCATCTTGCGAGTTCCAGGCCGATCCCGGTGGAGGCGCCGGTGACGACGGCGAGTTGATTGGCGGGCATCGGACGTATCCTTGAGGTTGAGCTGATCACGCCTAATCGCTGCCCGACGCACTCGTTCCAATCTGCGCCATCCGGTGCAGTGCGAAGAATTTGCGCGCGGCGATAGCAACCATCGTTCATTCCTGGACTTAGATGCCAACTGGTTCAGCCCGGAGGATGGAAGATGAAGGCGCTGGTTTGGCACGGCAAGGAGGACATCAGGTGCGATACCGTCACCGACCCGGAGATCCAGGACCCGCGCGATGCCATCATCAAGGTCACGAGCTGCGCCATCTGCGGCTCCGACCTGCACCTGTTTCATAATTTCATCCCAGGCATGATGCCCGGCGACATCATGGGCCACGAGACCATGGGCGAAGTGGTCGAGGTCGGCTCCGGCGTCGACGGCAAGCTGAAGAAGGGCGACCGCATCGTCGTGCCCTTTACGATCATCTGCGGCGAATGCGACCAGTGCAAGCGCGGCAATTTCTCGGTCTGCGAGACCACCAACCGCAAACGCCACCTCGCCGACAAGGTGTTCGGACATACGACCGCGGGTCTGTTCGGCTATACCCACCTCACCGGCGGCTATTCCGGCGGCCAGGCCGAATATCTCCGCGTGCCCTTTGCCGACGCCACGCACATCAAGGTTCCCGCCGGCATCCCCGACGAGCAATTGCTGTTCCTCAGCGACATCTTCCCGACCGGCTGGCAGGCGGCCGTGCAATGCGACATCGAGCCGACCGACACGGTCGCGATCTGGGGCTGCGGTCCCGTCGGACAAATGGCGATCCGCAGCGCCATCCTGCTCGGCGCCAACCAGGTGATCGCGATCGACTGCCTGCCCGAGCGGCTCAGCATGGCGGAAGCCGGCGGCGCCACCACGATCAATTTCGAGACCGAGAGCGTGGTGGAGCGGCTGAACGAACTCACCGACGGCAAGGGCCCGGAGAAGTGCATCGATTGCGCCGGCATGGAAGCGCATGTGATGGCCTCGCAGCCGGACACACTGCTCGACCGCGCCAAGCAGATGGTGATGCTGGAAAGCGACCGGCCGCACGTACTGCGCGAGATGATCTATGTCTGCCGGCCCGGCGGCATCATCTCGGTTGCCGGTGTCTATAGCGGCTTCTCCGACAAGATCCCGATGGGCGCCTTCATGAACAAGGGCCTGACCATGCGGACCGGCCAGACCCACGTCAACCGCTGGACCGACGACCTGCTCCGCCGCATCGAGGAAGGCGAGATCGATCCGTCCTTCGTCATCACCCATACCGTCCCTCTCGAGCAGGGACCGGAGATGTATCAGGTGTTTCGCGACAAGCGCGAATCCTGCGTCAAAGTCGTGCTGAGGCCCTGAAGGAGCAAGCCATGTTTCATTTCTCCAACATCGTGCGCACCGAGGGTGACCCGAAGATCCTCGAGGGCGGGCCGAGCTTGAAGCAGCCGGCAGACCAGCTGGCCCGCGCGCTCGGCTGGTTCAGCATCGGTCTCGGTGTCGTCGAGCTGTTCGCCCCGCGGCGCGTCACGGAAACACTGGGCATGGAAGGTCGTGAGACGATGGTCCGTGCTTTCGGCCTGCGCGAGATCCTCGCTGGCATCATGTCGCTCTCTGTCGACAAGAACGCCGGCCTGTGGGCCCGTGTCGGTGGCGACGGCCTCGATGCCGCCGCGCTGCTGTCGGGCTTGACGGCTGACAATCCGAAGAAGGGCAACATCGCGCTGGCGCTGCTGATGGTCGGCGGCATCGCGATGCTCGACTATCGCGCCGCGCAGGACACCAAGCCGCGCCGTCCGCCGCGCGATGCGCGGCGCAAGCTCTATCCGAACCGCAGCGGTTTCCCGAAGGGGATCGAGAGCGCACGCACCGCGGCCAAACAGATCGCAGCCCACACCAAGGCCTAACGCAACAAACATGACGAGGTGAAGCAAGGTAATGAGCATCGAGTCCCGTGACGAGGCAGCGTGGTGGGAATCCGCCGTCATTTACGAGATCGCGCTGATCTCCTTCCAGGACTCCAACGGCGATGGCAAGGGTGATCTTGCCGGCCTTGTATCGCGCATCGACTACCTCAGATGGCTCGGCGTCGACGCCGTTTGGTTGACGCCGATCTACAAGAGCCCGTTCCGCGACCTCGGCTATGACATCTCCGACTATTGCGCGATCGACCCCGCATTCGGCAATCTTGAAGATTTCGATCGCCTCGTCAAAGCCCTGCACGCCGAAGGCATCCGGCTGATTCTCGACCTCGTTCCCAATCACACGGCCAATGACCATGAATGGTTCGTCGAGAGCTCCAGTTCGCGCAACAGTGCGAAAGCCGATTGGTACATCTGGGCCGATGCAGCCGAGAACGGCGGGCCCCCGAACAACTGGCTGAGCCGGTTCGGCGGCACCGGCTGGGAGTGGTGCGAAGCGCGCCGGCAATACTACTATCATTCTTTCCTGACCGAGCAGCCCGACCTCAACTGGCGCAACCCCCAGGTACGCGGCGCCATCGCAGACGTCATGCGTTTCTGGCTCGATCGCGGCGTCGACGGCTTTCGCGTCGATGCCAGCGCGGTCCTGATCAAGGACGAGCTGTTGCGCGACAACCCGCCAAATCCAGAAGCGGAAGGCAAGCCGCCGCCGCAACGTCAGACGCCCGTCTTCACCGACGACCGGCCCGAGACGATGATCTGCATCGAGTTTATGCGAGAGGTGATCGACCACCATCCGGGGCGGCTGCTCTGCGGCGAAGTCCAGGGCAAGACCGACCGTATCGGGCACTTCTACGGCAACGACCGGCCGCGCCTGCATTTGCCGCTCAACTTCGCCCTGCTCGACTCGCGATGGGACGTCCTGTCGCTGCAAGCGACGATCGATGCCTACTTCAACGCCATTCCGGAGCATGCATGGCCCGTATGGGTCGTCGGCGGCCACGACAAGCAGCGGATCGCGAGCAAGATCGGCGAGCCACAGATGCGCGCGATGGCGATGCTGCTGATGACGCTGCGCGGAACACCGTTCCTCTATATGGGCGACGAGATCGGCCGCAAGCGCGTCCCCATTCCCGCCGACCGCGTCCGCGATCCCTTCGAAAAGCTCGTGCCGGGATACGATCTGTGCCGAGATCCCGAACGCGCGCCGATGCGGTGGGATGACAGTGCCCAGGGCGGCTTTACGACAGGCGAGCCCTGGCTGCCGCTGGAGCGCGCCGATGAAGCGGTCAATATCGCGGCACAGCAGCGCGACAAGCGCTCGCTGCTGGCGCTGTTCCGCGCGCTGATGGCGCTGCGGCGGGAGCATGCGTGCCTGCGTCAGGGCGACTACAAAGCGCTGCGATCTTGCAACGACGTTCTTGCATTCAGGCGCACCGACGGACGGAACGAAATTCTGGTCGCACTCAACATCGCAGCGGAGCCGCGCAAGTGGCACTGGCAGGGCCGCGGCCATCTGCTGATGTCAACGCATCTCGACCGCTCACCCGAACCGCTGCCGGATGCCTCTCTCCTGCTCCGCGGCAATGAAGGCGTGATCATCGCGGTGGAGGCTCGGTGAGACCAGCTGGAACCATCCGCGCATCAAGGAGTCTGATCAACTCCTCCGAGATCCCCCTGCCGGAGGCAGACTGGACGAAACCGCGGCCCCGGCGCGTGCCCCCTTTAGGCGCCGGGGCGACGGCGTGAGATAGGAGGCAGGCCATGAGCAAGACGAAGGACCTCGCGCAACGCATCGTCGGCAGGACCAGGCAGGCCGTCGGCGAGATCATCGGCGACCAGACTCTGCACGACGATGGCAAGGCCCAAGCACAGCATGGCCGCGACGAACGGGAGAAGCCGAGCGAGCTCAATCCGCTGAAGAAGCTCAAACAGCTCACGTGAACGCGACCACGCATCCGGCCTTCCCCGCTCGACGCAGTAACGGGAGCCCGTCCACTCTCTCCACCGGCCGGCGCCCTTCACGTTGGATCGCCGCGGCCGAGCTTGGCCTGATCAGCAGCACCTTTTCGACCATCGTCAGCCAGCTGTTCGCAGCCCGCATCGGCCGCGATGCCGCGGTCGACTGGATGACGGTCGCCGCCATTCCAACGCGCGATTGGGCCATCAGCGCAGAACCGACGTGGAACGCGATCCTTGTCGGCATCGCCTTCCACCAATGGGCGGATTTTTCCTGGGCGCTGGTCTTCTTCGGCGTGCTCGGCCGCTGGACCGCCGACTTGCGTCCCCTGACGATCCTGCTGCTCGCGCTGCCCTGGGCCGTCTTCTCGTCAGGCATGGAATGGTTCGTGCTGGTGCCATTGCTTCCGTTCTGGCAGCCGCTTTTCACGCTGCAACAACCTTACTTGATCGGCCTGCTCGTCCACGCCTCTTCGGCCGTGATGTATCCGATGTTCGCCCGGCTGCGCTGGGCGCGCGGCCATGCGCCGGGGCGTGACGTACGTTTCACCAACATGTGGATGCGGGCCGCGCTGTCCACGAT
>NZ_JADFUE010000133.1:0-6752 GCF_054967145.1 Bradyrhizobium sp. UFLA06-24 | reverse complement strand
GCCGTCATGGTCCTCGATGCGGTGGCGCCATTCCAGGCGTGTGGCGCGGTCGCGGAAGCGCGAGATCACCACCGCGTCCTTGATCGGGATCGTGCTCTGGTAATAGTAGCGGTTCAGCGCCCAGGCCTGCACCTGGCCCTTGTTGAGCTTGCCGCCGTGCAGCAGCTTATGGAACGGATGCAGGCTGTGATAGCGCGTCGCGCCGATGTGGCGCAGCGTCGCCTCGAGCTCTTCAGCCGAGTTGAGCCTGATATCCTTGCCGATCGAGAGCGCGGTCATTCCAGTCATGGATGCGGCATTCACAGCACGATCTCCGTTCCGTCGGCGGGAATCTGCCATCCCGCGTGTTCAGCTTTCTTGCGTTCAGGCGAGGCTGGCAGCAGCGCCGGGTTCGAGTTGTTGATGTGCAGAAAGATCTTCCTGTCGATGTTGAGGTCCGCGAGCCGCGCGATCGCGCCGTCCTCGCCCGACATCGCGACATGCCCCATGCTCTTGCCGGTTTTGTGGCCGAGGCCGGCCCGGATCATCTCGTCGTCCTGCCAGACCGTGCCGTCGAAGAACACCAGCGCGGCGCCGTCGATCTCGGCCTTGAGCGCGTCCGTCACCTCGGCGCAGGCGGCGATGAAGTAGAAGCACTTGCCTGATGACTTGTCGGTGATCTTCAGGCCGAGCGTATCGCCGTCGCCGCTCTCGCCGCCGGGATGCACCTTGCCTTCCAGGTACCAGGCCGATTTGCCGGGCACTGCGAACGGCAGCACCTCGATCCCCGAGCGCGCGCCATCGGGCAGTCGCGGCTCGAAGGGGTCGCCGATGGCGATCGGCTGGCGCTTGACGTGCTTCTCGTTCAGCACGTTGAAGATGCTGTTGCTGGCCAGGATCGCCAGCACTTTCTCATGCGCATAGACCGTGAAGGGCGAGCTCTCGCGCATCGAGAGCAGGCCCGCGACCGCGTCGACTTCGCTGTTGGTCAGGATCACGCCTGCAACAGGCGTATGGCGCAGCGCGCCGGCCTTGGGATGCAGCTGCGGCGTGGCATTCAATTGCTGGCGCAGGTCAGGGGAGGCGTTGATCAGGAACCAGTGCTCGCCGTCGCCGCTGAAGGCAACCGAGGCTTGGGTTCGATAAAGCTCGTGGCCGTTGGCGCGGGCCGCCCGGCAGCCCTCGCAGCCGCAATTCCACTGGGGAACTCCGCCGCCGGCTGCGGCACCCAGGACGACGACGCGAAGCATGATCCGTCTCCTGGAAGGAACACGCGCGGTGGATCTCAGGCCGACGCAGCTGCCGACACAGATTCTTTCTTTCGGAGACGCGTTGTGACCGAAAAATCCACCGGCGCGAGAAGCGCGAGATCGCCAGCCGCTTACTTGCGGGTGGCGCTCACATACATGTTGATTTCCATGCCGCAGGGCACTTCGACGATCTTCGGGGCTTTCCAGGCCATTTTGGCTCTCCATCTTTGCGAATTCGGACGTATCCGCCCAAGCGCTAAGTTAGTGCGGGCGGAAAAGTTCGCCAGTGAAATTTTCCCGGACATAGGTAGTAGGCCGGCGGAATTGCTGCACTGCAAGGCGCGCGTAGCGCGGCCTGAAAAAATATGAGCCAATGGCATGCGCAAGAGCGTTGATAGGTCGTGCTCCCTGCCGGGATAAACCAGTTGTGAGCATAGAACGGCTTCCAATCGTTTGCAGGCGACCCCATTGGATCAGGCATGCCCAGATATTTCTTCAACACCCGTATTGGCGACGAACTGATCGTGGATCCCGACGGCGAGGATCTGCGCAACCCCGATCGCGCCTGGGAGGTTGCCCGCCAGATGATCCTGGAGGTGGTGAAATCCGAGGGCGCCCAGCCGGCCCTGCTCGAGGCCGTCATCGAGGTCACCGACGTCGCCGGCGAGATCGTGCTGGAGTTCCCCTTCAGCGAGGCGTTGCTGGACATACCGGACGCGTCGGCGACGCGGCATTAGAGGCGTCCGCTCTCTGCCGTCACTGCGAGCGCAGCGAAGCAATCCAGGCTGCCTCCGCGGAAGCAGTCTGGATTGCTTCGTCGCTTTGCTCCTCGCAATGACGGAGAATGAGGCACCAGTCGGGGCCAAAGGCGCTCTTCCTCCCTGCGAAATCCGCATGGCTTTGCCCCGTTCCCGGCGCTAAAAGACGCCGGTCACACGGAGCACGTCATGCAAGATCTCTGGCGCCTGTCGGCCGCCGACCTCGCCACCCTCGTCAAATCAAGGAAAGTGTCCGCCCGGGAGGCCGCCAAGGCGGGCCTCAACCGCCTGGATGCCGTCAATCCCAGGCTCAACGCCGTGATCGACCACCGGCCCGAGGACGTGCTCAAACAGGCGGACGCCGTCGATGCCGCCATCGCCAGGGGCGAAGATCCCGGCGTGCTCGCCGGCGTGCCCGTCACCATCAAGGCCAATGTCGACCAGGAAGGTTTCGCCACCACCAATGGCCTCAAGCTGCAGCGCGATCTGATCGCGCGCGAGGACAATCCGGTCGTCGCCAATTTCCGCAAAGCCGGTGCGGTTCTGCTTGGGCGCACCAATTGCCCGGCCTTCTCCTATCGCTGGTTCACCACCAACCTGGTCCATGGCGACACCAAGAATCCGCGCGACGCCTCGCTGACGCCCGGCGGCTCGTCCGGCGGTGCCGGCTCGGCGGTCGCGGCCGGCATCGGCCACATCGCCCATGGCACCGACATTGCCGGCTCGATCCGCTACCCCGCCTATGCCTGCGGCGTGCACGGCCTGCGCCCGACCTTGGGCCGCATCCCCGCCTTCAATCCGGCGCTGCCGGAGCGCCCGATCGGTCCGCAGATCATGGCGGTCTCGGGCCCGCTGGCGCGCACGGTCAACGATCTCAGGATCTCGCTCGAAGCGATGGCGGCCCGCGACATCCGCGACCCCTGGTTCGCACCGGTGCCGCTGCAAGGGCCTGCGCGCGCGAAGCGCGCGGCGCTCTGCCTCAACCCGGACGGTCTTGCCACCACGCCCGAGGTGAAGGCTGCGGTGAGTGATGCCGGCAAGCGGCTCGAGCGTGCCGGCTGGACGGTCGATGTGATCGAGAACACCCCGCCGATGCGCGAAGCGGTCGAGTGGCAGATCAAGCTCTGGCTCGGCGACGGCTATGAGGCGCAGCTCGAGGCGGCGGAACGGGAGGGCGATCCCGGCGCGCTGGCGTGCCTGCGCGGTATCAGCGCCAGGGTCACGCCGATGGATCAGGCGACTTACGCCAAGGCGCTCACCCGAAGAGCCACGCTGACGCGTGACTGGATGCAGTTCTTCGAGACATATGCGGTGCTGCTGACGCCGGTGTCCGGCGAGCTGCCGTTCCCCGATCATCTCGACCGCAAGGACGACGAATCGTTCAAGCGCGTCTGGGAAGCGCAACTGCCGCAGATCGCGATTCCCTTCATGGGCCTGCCGGGTCTCGTGGTCTCCACCGGCCTCGTCGGCAAGGCGCCTGTCGGCGTGCACATCGTCTCGGGCCGTTATCGCGAGGATCTGTGCCTGCTCGCAGGCGAGGCGATCGAGGCGGGCGGCGTGCCGCCGTCGCCGATCGATCCCGTGGGCTAGCGATGTCCGTCATCTACGACTTCAAGGCCGTCTCGCTTGCGGGCGAAGAGGTCGAGATGCGCCGCTTCGAAGGGCAGGTGCTGTTGATCGTCAACACCGCGAGCAAATGCGGCTTCACGCCGCAATATCGGGGCCTCGAGGATCTGCATCGCGATCTGTCGCCGCGCGGATTCTCCGTGCTCGGCTTTCCCTGCAACCAGTTCGGCGCGCAGGAGCCGGGCCAGGCGAGCGAGATCCAGGCCTTCTGCTCGACGAATTACGACGTCACCTTCCCGCTGTTCGAGAAGATCGACGTCAACGGGCCGAAGGCGCATCCCTTGTATGAGTACCTGAAGCGCCAGCAATCCGGCCTGTTGGGTGCCTCCATCAAATGGAATTTCACCAAATTCCTGGTGGATCGCACCGGCCGCGTGGTGGCCCGCTACGCGCCGACCGCACGGCCCGAAGGTTTGCGCAATCAAATCGAAACCCTGTTATGAGCGAGACATCAATGAGCGACGAATTTCCGGACCGCCTGTCGGTCGATCCGAACAGCCCCTATTACAACGCGGACATCCTGTCGCGCGACGTCGGCATCCGCTTCAAGGGCGTCGAGAAGACCAATGTCGAGGAATACTGCATCAGCGAAGGCTGGGTCCGCGTCACCGCCGGGAACGCCAAGGACCGCTACGGCAACCCGTTGACCATCAAGGTGCACGGGCCGGTGGAGCCGTATTTCAGGGACAAGAAGTAGTTTCTGCTCAGCGCGCTGCGCTCTCTCCTCCCGAGAAGCGCACACTCCCTCCACTCGTCATTGCGAGCGAAGCGAAGCAATCCAGAATCTTTCCGCGGAGACAGTCTGGATTGCTTCGTCGCTTCGCTCCTCGCAATGACGATAGAGAAAGCCCCGTCCATGTCCGTCCGCATCATCGACGTCCGCGAGATCACCAAGCCGATCTCGTCCCCGATCCGCAACGCCTATATCGACTTCACCAAGATGACGACCAGCCTCGTCGCCGTCGTCACCGACGTCGTGCGCGACGGCAAGCGCGTGGTCGGCTACGGCTTCAATTCCAACGGCCGCTATGGGCAGGGCGGCCTGATCCGCGAGCGCTTTGCCGCGCGCATCACCGAGGCCGATCCGAAGTCGTTGCTCAATAGCGCCGGTGACAATCTCGACCCCGACAAGGTCTGGGCTGCGATGATGACCAACGAGAAGCCGGGCGGCCATGGTGAGCGTTCGGTCGCGGTCGGCACCATCGACATGGCGGTGTGGGACGCGGTGGCGAAAATCGCAGGCAAGCCGCTGTTCCGCCTGCTCGCCGAGCGGCACGGCCTCACCGCCAATCCGCGCGTGTTCGTCTACGCCGCCGGCGGCTATTATTATCCCGGCAAGGATCTTGCGATGCTGCGGGCCGAGATGCGCGGCTATCTCGATCGCGGCTACAATGTCGTCAAGATGAAGATCGGCGGCGCTCCGATGGACGAAGACCGTACCCGCATCGAGGCGGTGCTGAAGGAGATCGGCAAGGACGCGCAACTCGCCGTCGACGCCAACGGCCGCTTCAGCCTCGAGACCGGAATCGCCTACGCCAAGATGCTGCGCGATTATCCGCTGTTCTGGTACGAGGAAGCCGGAGATCCGCTCGACTATGCGCTGCAGGCCGCGCTCGCCGAATTCTATCCCGGCCCGATGGCGACGGGCGAAAACCTCTTCAGCCACCAGGACGCCCGCAACCTCATCCGCTACGGCGGCATGCGCCCCGACCGCGACTGGCTGCAATTCGACTGCGCGCTGTCCTACGGCCTGTGCGAATACCAGCGCACGCTGGAAGTGCTGAAGACCCACGGCTGGTCGCCCAGCCGCTGCATCCCGCACGGCGGCCACCAGATGTCTCTCAACATCGCCGCCGGTCTCGGCCTCGGCGGAAACGAAAGCTATCCCGATCTGTTCCAGCCCTATGGCGGCTTCCCCGACGGCGTCCGCGTCGAGAACGGCCACATCACCATGCCGGATCTCCCCGGCATCGGCTTCGAAGGCAAGTCAGATCTCTACAAGGAGATGAAGGCGCTGGCGGAGTAGAGCGGGCTGCAGCTACGGATCCCGTCATTGCGAGCGTAGCGAAGCAATCCAGAATCTTTCCGCGGCGGCAGTCTGGATTGCTTCGTCGCAAGAGCTCCTCGCAATGACGGTGTAGCGAGAGTCGCATTTCATCGCCTTTCTCGCGGTCGGTGCTCGAAATCATCCCTTGGTTGTGATAGGCTTCGTGCTCACTCATGAGCACGATCATGAAGCAACCCTGTGTCTACATGTTCGCCAATCGCCGTAACGGGACGATTTACGTCGGCGTCACCGCGAACCCGCCACGTCGCGCGTTCGAGCATCGCGAAGGTCTGGTGAAGGGTTTCTCCTCGAAGTACGGCTGCAAACTCCTCGTCTGGTACGAAGTGCACGCGACCATGACCGATGCGATCACGCGCGAGAAGCAGATCAAGGGCGGCAGCCGCGCGAGGAAGCTTGCGCTGATCGAGAGCGTCAATCCGGATTGGAAGGATTTGTACGAGACGCTGATCTGATTGCCGGAAGGAGCGCCATGGTCAGGCGGCAGCAGCGCCAGATACTCAGTCATTGCGAGCGCAGCGAAGCAATCCAGAGTTCTTCCGCGGACACAGTTCTGGATTGCTTCGTCGCATCCGCGCAAAATTGCTACGCAATTTTGTCGTTGAGCTCCTCGCAATGACGAGGAGAGAGCATAGTCCCTTACGACAACCGCATATCCAGCAGCCGTCGCCCTTCGCCCTTGAGCAACTTCTTCACCGCGCTCGAGGCCACGACCTCGCCGTCGTTGGCGTAGGCTTCGTGGTTCTTCTCGATGTCGTCGAGGCGGTAGAGGTAGTTGACCATCACGCCGGCGGATTCCCGCAGGCCCTTGGGCGAGAGGTCGCCGAGCCAGTTGATGCGCTCGAGGCGGGCGCCGTTGCCGAGGTGGAAGCGGGCGACGGAATCGATCAGGCGGCCCTTCGACGTGCGCGCCTTCAGGAAGTAATGCGCGGCGAGCGGCTCGATCACGCCGCGCAGCTGCGTGGTCGTTTCAGGGTTCTCGAACCATTTGGGATCGTCGAGCCGCTTCAGCAATTCGCGGTCCTCGTCCGACAGCGGCAGCTCCTTGTCCTGCTTGATCCATGGCATGAAGCC
>NZ_JADFUE010000132.1:0-6807 GCF_054967145.1 Bradyrhizobium sp. UFLA06-24 | reverse complement strand
CAGCGCGCATTCTCTCGCCCCCGAATCAACACGTAGGCAAGAGAATCACGTGGCGCTATTTAGGTACAGACCCTAGTACGAGCTGAACTTGCAACGGCCGGCTGGTTGCCATCAGGCAGCTCGCGGAGTGAAAAGAACACTAGGCTTGAAATCTCACGGCTCATCCAAGCTGAACCAGCTTGTGCTCACCGGGCAGACCACAAAGTTCCGGCACATGCACGTGCCTTGGACGCTAGCTCCGCAATGCAGCGAACCTCGACACTCGTTCGTCCGCCTTCCACCCAATGTAGGGAAGTTGACGCGGCACGCTCTTAGTAAGCTCCTGCAGAACAAAGGAATTGCTCCGGCACGCGGCTTGCTACGTTGAGGACGTCATCACCAATCGTCGTGCGGTGATCTTCGGAGCGGCCCCGGCTCGTTATTGGGGGCCTGGTGCTCCGACGATTTGCCGTGCGGCGATACTTAGCGAGCGCGACTACAACTCGGGAAAGTTCAGGGCAATCTTTATGCGATCAAGAGTTCTCTTTTTGGGGGCTGCGACCATGGCGATCGCCACAACGGGTACATCTATGGCGAACCTCGGGCGAGAAGCCCTGCCACCGTCGGTGTGGAACTGGTCCGGAGGCTACATTGGCGGGCATGTAGGCGGCGGGTACGGTCGAACCTCTTTCACCAATCCGTTCGGCCCACCGATCTACGGCGACGTCGTCGATATTCCCTCCTTCGTCGCAGGTGGCCAAATCGGCTACAATTGGCAGAACAATAGTTGGGTGTACGGCCTCGAACTGGATGCCAGCGCAGCTGTCGCGAGCGGCTCAAACACCTGCCTCGCAGCCTCAGACTTGATTGTAAGCGCAAACTGCAACGCAGCTCCGAACCTCTTTGCGACCGGGACCGGTCGCATCGGTTACGCCTTCGGCTCGCTCGGGCAAACGCTTGCCTATCTCAAGGCAGGTGCAGCCTGGCAAAATAATCGAGGCGACATCGTCAACAACTTTGAAGGGGGCGACCTGCCACAGGAGAAAACCCATTTCGACTATGGCCAAGTTGGTGGCGTCATCGGGCTCGGTGTGGAGCAAGCCCTTACGCCTTCATGGTCGGTGAACGTCGAGTATGACTATCTGCATTTTGGCGGGCCGAGCGTCGCGACCGCTTCGACCGCGAAGTTATCTCCGTCTACGATTTTGCCGGCGAGCACGACCAGCCTGTCCAGCAACTATCACATTGGGAAAATTGGTCTGAACTACCACTTTGGTGCGGACCCAGAAGCCGCACCAAAGTCCGATTCGCCGCTGCATGCGAGATCAGCCGGCAGCGTACCACCCATTCCCTACACGTCCGGTTGGTCGTTCGAAGGGGGCTCGCGGCTCTGGCTGAGCCGGGGAAGATTCCAGTGGGATCAAAGCGCAGTCCCGTATGGCTGGCCTGAAGACCCCAGCATACTGATTTCCAGGCTCACTTATCATGCACTGGACGGACTTTCGGGGGAGGTATTCGGCCGTGTCGACAGTCCCTGGGGAGTGTTCTTGAAGAGTAGCCTTGGTATCGGGTTCTTCAACAAAGGGAAATCGAACGATGAAGATTGGCTGCCCCACGAGGGATACCCCTACCTAAATACTCGTTCAGGTGAGTCAAACGGGCGATTTGCATATTACACGGCCGACGCCGGTTACGATGTCCTGCGCAGTACGAACTACAAGATCGGCGGATTTATAGGCTGGGCCTATTACAGCCAGAGCTCAGACTCGAGGGGTTGCGTTCCGCTCACAAATCCGCAGGACTTTTGTCGTATCAAGCCGAGCGACGATAGGATCGTTGGCAGCCAAGATACTCAATGGAATGCGCCTCGAATCGGCTTGAGCGCCGAAACTATGCTGACCGAGCGCTGGCGCCTGAATGCGGACATCGCTTACCTGCCCTGGACCGACTTCAAGGGCCGCGATAATCATCTCTTGCGCAAAAAGACCACCTTTAGTGAGCAACACGGCAATGGTGGCGGCGGCGTCCAGGTTGAAGGCCTTCTGTCCTACTTTGTCACCAACAATATCAGCCTAGGCGTTGGAGGCCGCTATTGGGCCATGTGGACGAAAAAGGAAGCGGACTCCGCGGACTGCGGAAACGGCTGCGGCTCGCTAGGATTTGCGAACTACAGCATGGAACGGTGGGGTACGTTCTTCCAGGCGTCTTACAAGCTCAACTAAGGGCTTCACTGTTACGAGGCTCCAAACTGCAGATGCTTAGGGGCCGTTCTGAAGTTCGCTGATGGCCCCAGTCCTCGGCGCCCATTCGCCGCCGAGGACTATGTCGCGATCACGCCTGTACACCGGCTTGCTTCGATTGCAAACCGCCCGCATGGACAAGGCGAGCGCAACTCCGCTCGCGAACCGGAGCTCGTTTCTGGTGATAAGAGCTCGATCCGTTGACCCGGAATTCGCTCCAAAGCCGATTCCGCGCACCATTGCGAAGGCGCCGACCGACCGGGAAGCCGCGGCCGTTGTCTCATCGCGCGGCGGCCGGAGGCGGGCGCAAAGTGCCTGGCGAAAGATCAACGGCTTATTCACCGAGGGGAGAGTTGAACGGCTGGCGGTCTGCAACGGACGAGCCGCTCACAGAGGAATTCAAGCCGTGGGTACACAGCGTCGGTGAGGTTCTGCGCGAGGATCCATCCAGCGCAACGACTCGGGCAGTATTGCTTGGCGAGCTACCCGCCCTTGCATCGCCACGCGAACTCACGCGGGTCATTTCCTTTCATGTAACAGCAGAAGATCACCAGATGGAATGCGAGCCGCGCGTCCTTGCCCCCGATCACCAGACGTGACCAAGGATTCCAGACCGTCCTGATTCCTACACTCCCCGCTATGGCCCGGTCGTCTGCCCCTGCTGGGACCTTCATGAGCAGCATCATCCGACATCAAATTCAGCTTACTGATCGTGTGAAGGGCGAGCGCAAGTTCAGTTTTTGCAATCTGCTCATCGTATTTGCCTGCACTTTGGTGCCACCCCCACGGGCAGATCCTCGGCGCTAGAAGTGAATGCGGCCCAATTGGCTGGGGGAGACTAAAGGCAATCGGCATTCGGCCACTTTTCCTCGCCAGCCAAACACGTAACCGGCGGCAGGGCGCCGAGCCCGTATGGAAGGCGCGCCCCCACGATTCCTAAATTCCGCAGCGGGATCTCTCCTGGGCAATCCTGACCGCGGCGAGCCCCAACATCACGTCGCCGGTGAACCCGAAATGGAGACGATAGAGCCACCAGATTGCGCAGCACCGGTCAAGATCGGACAAGGCTAGCCCGCGCCTAATTGCTGCGAGCATCCGCGCCATGGGCTTCATTCCGTGGATCATGTGGAAGCCTCGGCGTCTCGGGGCCGGCGCTCGCCATTCAATGACTTTCCGGGCGGTGGCGGCTCGCTGTCCGGCGCGTGCACCTGCAATAGATTGGGAGCTGAGATTGATGTTCGCCATGACGTTCTTTTCCGGTTTTTGAGGCTGGTTGCACACGCCTATGTGCATGCGATCTTGCGTGACTCTACGGTGGAGCTACTGCTTGCAGAACGCCCAGATTTGGTAGTGTTAAATTGACACGATTTCCTCGACAAATACGCTCACGCAATCCCACTGCTACGCAAAGCGACTGCGCCACTTGCGACGGTCCTTGCGGCTAGGCGATCTTTGCTGCCACCTCCTTGAGAATACCTTCGCGTCCGCCAAGACAATCCAGCCTCGCACTTGCAGGGCCTCCGCCGTTTCCAAGCAAGTGCTCAACGGGCACCGGTTTCTGCCCAATTTGCCGAACCCAGCCGACATCGAGCGCTGGCTTGCGGCCGAGCCCCGTTTGCCCTGGTAATTCTCGGTCACCTCGCGAAGCACCGCCCCGAGCAGTTCGGCCGCGGCACACCGTCGTGCAGCGCTCACGGGGATCCCTCAGACGCAAAGCAGCCGAGAAGACGATCATCCCGCGCACGGCTAACAGTGCGGCGCTGGCCGGTGATCCCGGGACCGGGGCGCGGCGGCGTGCCTTGGGCACTCCGCGACGCACCCCGGTTCTTCCGATCCCGCGCGCAATGGTGCAACCTCGGACTGGCCCACAGCCGGAGCTGTATCGGTCAAGCGCCAGCAACATCCTCGAGTGAAGCAACACGGCGACAATATTGCCGGCCGGATGACAGGTCGGCACCACGCAGACGAATGGCCAGGATGACCGTGCATCTCGAGCGCTGCCAGCGGGCCCGATGATGCGTACCCGCTGGCGGCTCGAACAATCCACTGCTAAGCGATGAACCGTCTATCCAGGTAAGGACAACCAAAGTGACCGCACGACTCAGACCCAGCGCGATCGGCTCACCGTCAAGTTGGTCTCATACCCGCGTAAGCTTAACGAATCCTCCTTCGGCTAGTTCGGCTTTGTAGGCCCGTCCGTTAAGATGGATGGTCGTGGGGCTATTGGCGGTCGGCATGAAACCTTCTTCGCGCAGCTTGTCTATGAGGGCAGGTGTGGCCCATTGCTGTGGTAGCGGCCTTCCATAGCGTCGGTTCTCCGCGAAGAAGGCTCCGAAGTCCGGTACCCCCGCCCGGCCGGCCCCAAGCACTTGGTCTTCCGCAGGGTTATGAACAAGAAGAACGCGATTACACTCATCCAAACCGGCCGTGTAGCGGTGACCCCGGATTTCATAGGTCATTGTCGGCTGGTCCGAGTCCGGCAAGAGACCCCGGTGGAACAGCCTATCGACCATCGAGTCAGGGGCGATTTGCGAACCGTGTGAAAATCTCTGGGGAGCGGCGAAGGAGACATCTACCGCTTCCTCAGGTGCGGCAGACGATGATGGTCCAGCTTCATTCATGATCTCGCTGAACAAATCATGATCTTCCTGTGTCCAGACGTGCGCTGTCGGTGATTCTGGTGAACGGGCATTATCGATCGGGCTTGGAGCCATAAAGCCCTCCTTTTTGTTAAGAGACCAAAGGCCTCTAGAATATCTCCCAGAGGGAATGAGCTGAAGTTCGTCACGAATTCCGGCATGGGCAGCTTCGTCATCAAGAGGCCAAGTTCGAGTGTTAGAGAGGCTGGCTTTCGAGAAGCTGACAAAGGTCGAAGAAGAAAGACAAACTCGCGGCTGCATCTACCACGTCTGATGCGATCATCTCCGATCCTGAACTCATTCCACCTCAACTCGCGGTCGGCGCGCAGCTCTGCGTCCTGCATCGTTTCATCTGACGGAAAGCTCGTTAGGAGGTCAGGCGACGCTGACCGCAGCCAGCCCCAGTCCCATACCGAACATGTGCATTTCGATCTCTGTCCGCGACCAGTTGTTCTGGCCTGCACTTGAGCCTATGCTTGGTCCGATAAGCAGAATGACCGCGATAGCCGGGCCAACGCGAGAACAGACGAGAGCGCGATCTGAGAGTCCGGCAAGAGCGGAGCGATCTGTTCACCTGATTAAATGAAGAAAGAAATCGCTCAGACGCAAAGCAGCCCAGACGATCATCCCGCGCACGGCTAAAGGTGCGGCGCTGGCCGATGATCTCGGGACTGCGGCTGCCGCTGCGTTTAATGCGCACTCCGCGATGTCCCCAGTGCGTCCGATCCTGCGCGCCATGATGCAACGTCGGACAGGCCGTCAGCCGGAGCTACATCGGCCAAGCTGAGATTTTCATCGTCAGATGAGGCAATACGATCCGCCAACTTTATCCGGCTGCTATTGATGCTACGCGTCATGCAGATGGCGCTCGCGCCTTGTTGTTGGAAAAGAGGATTCACTCGTGTCCTGATTAAGACAAATCGTTGTAATTGTTGGCGAAGCCGCCGCTGAAATGGCCGTCTTCCTCTAAGCGTCCGCTGGCGAAGAAGCGTAGCCGTTTCTTGCTTGCCCGCCCGGGCACACAAACGCTAGCTTCTGCGTGTGGCGCTATCGATTAGCCTTAGCAGCTCTCCACATGGTTGACCAAGATGGGCGACTCTGAAGCTCGCGCTCACCTAACGACTTGAGATCGGCATTCGTCGGTGTTGCGGCCGAACAGCTGGGCCTTCTCACGTCCTGGACGACGCGCTCGCTCGGGCGATAGCCAAGATGCAAGCGAGCGGCGCGGAACGCATGACGGCCTCGGTCCTGATGGTCGCCAGACCCAAGCGGCTCGGGGGAAAGCGGTTTGCCCGTCCGCTGGCGATCCGGCCGCGACGGAAAGTGGAGCACTGGTGAATGGTGATCTTGCTCGCGCGCAAGAGACCGCCTCGGGCGCGTTGATTGGCAGCATCGTCTAGGCGATGACGCAGCCCCGACTGGCTGTTTAAGGAGCGGACGCAACGCGTGACGCTGAGGTGGCTCGCGTCCTCGTCGATCATGTTCGGCGCCAGCCAGTCTTGTCGCAAACCCGCCACAGCAACGTAATGTCTGCGGCGCCCGACAACTGCACCAGGTTCTCATATTTCTCTTACCGTAAGCGACGTTCGCGTCCCACTCGCAAAGGTTTGGCGTGGGGATTGCAGTCTGTTGATCAACGTGTTTGCAAATCGCTGGCGGGGGGTATGGAGGCGACAACGACGGAGAATTACGAGGTGCGGCCGAACGACCAGGGCAGGAGCTCGTCGATCCGGGACTGCGGGTGACCGGTTGCGATCGCTTTGAGCGTCGCTTTCATCCAGACGTAGGGCTCCACGCTGTTGATTTTGCAGGTGGCGATGAGCGAAGCTATGCGCGCCCATGAACGACCACCTTCGTCGTGACCAGCAAATAAACTATTTTTACGCGTCAGAGTCAGCGGCCTGATTTGATTTTCGACGGGATTGGTGTCCATCTCAACGCAACCATCG
>NZ_JADFUE010000131.1:0-6978 GCF_054967145.1 Bradyrhizobium sp. UFLA06-24 | reverse complement strand
CACCTACATTCCGATGCGGCGTGGCTTCGTCTATCTCGCGGCGGTCGTCGATGTGTTCAGCCGACGGGTCCTGGCCCATCGCGTCTCGATCACAATGGAGGCGGCCTTCTGCGTCGAAGCGGTCCAGGAGGCGTTGGCGAAGCACGGCAGGCCCGCGATTTTCAACACGGACCAGGGCAGCCAGTTCACCAGCCTCGAGTTCACCGATGTGCTGCTGGACGCGAAGATCGCCATCAGCATGGACGGCAAGGGCGCCTGGCGCGACAACGTGTTTGTCGAGCGGCTCTGGCGCACGGTCAAATACGAAGAAGTTTATCTCCGCAATGGCCGCATGACCGTCGCCGACGATTTTGTCGTCGCTCTGGTCGGGCTACGCCCTCCCGACGCAACGACAAAATCGTAAAGCCCCGCGTTCAGCATAACCCGGCAGGAATCCACTTAAATCCAGCGGGGCGCTGTCCAAACAACCGGGGCCAGCTCTGAGTATGCCAGACGGGTCAACCCAAAGATTGACGTGCTTGTCGTTTCGGCTCGTACTGGCGAGGGCTTTGGCGCGCTCTACGCCTGGATCAACAGGCAGGCGCGCCGTCAGAGACGCGCCTTAGAGGACGCAAGGCGATGAGCGCCGCAGCCACCTGCGATCGAAAGCGACTGCGCGTGCGCGTGAGTGGAGCAGTGCAAGGGGTTGGCTTTCGTCCCTACGTCTATGGACTAGCCATGCGGTACGGATTGGCGGGATTTGTCATCAATGGTCCCGAGGGCGTTCTCATCGAGGTCGAGGGGCACCGTACGTCTGAGTTTATTGCCGCGTTGCCGCAGCGTGGAGAGGCTGGCCCGGTCATCGTTGTCACCAGTGCAAATCTCTACGGCGAACCCCTGCTGATCGATAACGTGGAGGCGTTGAGACAGCTCAAGGGGGGCGCCGACCTGGTCGTGACCCATGATCGCGATATCTTGGCGTGCGCTGATGATTCCGTGGTTTCGGTGGCCGCTGGCCGGGACCAATTCATCCGTCGTGCTCGCGGCTATGTTCCCGAGCCAATTCGGCTTGCAAGGTCTGTCCCGCCCGTGCTCGCCGTCGGCGGGATACTGAAGTCGACCGTCACCATCACGCGGGACGACCAAGCGTTCGTCTCTCAGCATATTGGCGATCTAAATACGGCCGAAAGCATCCGTGCGTTCGAGAAGACGATCCGGCACCTCACATCAAGCCTCGGCGTGGAGCCTGTCGCCGTCGCCCATGATTTGCATCCCGATATGGCTTCTACCCGGTTTGCGGAAGCAAATGCTCGCGCGCTAGTCGCGGTTCAGCATCACCATGCACACGCTGCCGCAGTAATCGCTGAGCACGGCCATGCGGGACCTGCGCTTGCCCTGGTGCTCGATGGCCATGGCTTTGGCTCCGACGGCGGTAACTGGGGTGGCGAATTATTGTTGTGCGAAGAGACGTCGTCCCAGCGCATCGGGCACTTAGCGCCCCTGCAGATACCGGGTGGAGATCGTGCAGCCCGCGAGCCGTGGCGCATGGCCAGCGCAGTATTACACGGGCTCGGCCGGGTAACGAAATCGGGCAGCGCTTTGCCGCGCAGCGGCAAGCCGGCTGTCTGTCGGACTTGCTCGATCAGCCGGGCGGGACCACCACGACCAGTGCGAGACGGTTGTTCGACGCGGCAGCGGCGCTGCTAGGTATTGCGAATCTGCAGAGCTATGACGGCGAAGCAGCGTTGAAGCTCGAAGCGCTGGTGCGGGGTACTACGATTCTGGAAGCCGGCTGGACGATCGAGGGCGGCGTGCTGTCCCTTGGTCCGCTATTTTCACGTTTGATTGCTGATGACATTGACGCTGCCGGAGGAGCCGGGCTGTTTCATGGCACGTTAGCCGCTGCCTGCGTTGACTGGGTCACACGCTCTGCGCGGACAACCGGCATCAATACCGTGGTTCTGAGCGGCGGCTGCTTCCTGAACGCGGTGCTGGCGGACAAAATCCCGTCGGCGGCTGCTTCCTGAACGCGGTGCTGGCGGACAAAATCCCGCGGGGGTGCAGCGATGCCGGTCTTACCCCCCTGGTACCGCGACGGCTGCCGCCCAATGACGGCGGTTTGAGCCTCGGCCAGGCCTGGATTGCGGCTCTAAAGATTGCTCAACAGCCGCCCGCCGGGCAGGAGCTGCCTGATATGTGTCTTTCGGTTCCGGCAAAGATCGCGAAAATTCTTCCCAACGAAATGGCCCTCGTGTTCATCGATGGCGTCAACCTGGAGATATCGATTGCCCTCCTCGACGAGCTCGACGTCGGCGATTTCGTCCTGGTCCATGTCGGCTATGCGCTCGCTAAGATCGATCCGGCGGAAGCCAAGCGCACGCTAGAGCTCCTGCAGGAGCTAGGCGCTGCGAAGGAATGCCGATCGTGAAATATTCCAGCGAATTTCGCGACAAGACTATCGCGCAGGGACTTGCGCGAGCAATTGACGCTGAGGTCAGTTCACAACGAGCCTACCGGTTCGTGGAATTTTGCGGTGGACACACTCATGCAATCTCCCGCTACGGTCTTGAGGATCTGCTGCCCGCGAACGTTCGGATGATCCACGGGCCCGGTTGTCCCGTCTGCGTTCTGCCGGCGAGCCGTATCGACATGGCGATCCGGCTCGCCGAGCGGCCAGAGGTCATTCTGTGCGTCTACGGCGACCTGATGCGCGCGCCTGGGTCGCAAGGGCAGTCCCTGTTGCTTGCCAAAGCGCTGGGTGCCCACATTCGGATGGTCTACTCGACCCTCGACGCTATCCGGCTCGCCGAACAGACGCCGGGCCGCGAAGTGGTCTTCTTTGCCATCGGATTTGAGACCACGACGCCCCCGACGGCGGTCATGATCAGGATTGCCGAGCACAAGCGGCTCGAGGGCCTTAGCGTGTTCTGCAATCACGTTCTTACGCCCTCTGCGATGCACCGCATTCTCGAGAACCCGAAGATCCGCAACACGGGCGGGGTCCCCATTGACGGCTTCATCGGGCCTGCACATGTCAGCACCATTGTCGGTACGCAGCCTTACGAGCCCATGGCGGAACAATTCGAGAAGCCGATCGTGGTCGCCGGATTTGAACCCCTCGACGTGCTGCAGGCTGTCCTGATGCTGGTGCGGCAAGTGAACCAAAACCGCCACGAGGTGGAAAACCAATACAGCCGTGCAGTGACACGCGAAGGCAACCGGCGCGCCAAGGAGGAGGTCTCGCAGGTCTTCGAGCTGCGTGAGCAGTTTGAATGGCGCGGGCTTGGACTGGTACCCAACAGCGGACTGAAGCTGAAGCAATCATATGCAAAATTCGACGCCGAGACGCGCTTTGCGATCCATGACCTGCGTGTCGAAGACAATCCGGCCTGCGAATGCTGCGCGATCCTGCGTGGCGCCAAACGGCCGATCGATTGCAAGTTGTTTGGCAATATCTGCACGCCGGAAACGCCCATAGGAGCCTGCATGGTGTCATCAGAAGGAGCTTGTGCGGCGTATTGGACCTATCGCCGAGTTCGCGATGAGCAGGCGAGGCAGACGTCATGAGCGTGAAAGCCTATCAACGCAAGCTCGATGTGGAGAACGGACGCGTTGAACTTTCCCACGGGGCCGGAGGCCGTGCCATGGCACAGCTAATCTCCGGCCTCTTTCATCAGGCCTTCGGTAATGAATGGCTCGCCGGCTCCAATGATCAGTCGGCGTTCGATGTTACCGCAGGCAGGATGGTGATGACGACTGATGGCTATGTGATTTCGCCACTGTTCTTTCCTGGCGGCAACATCGGGTCATTGGCTGTGCACGGCACGATTAATGACATCGCGATGTCCGGTGCGCGTCCTCTCTATTTGTCGGCCAGCTTTATCATCGAGGAGGGTTTCCGGTTTTCGGATCTCAAGACGATCGCGGAGTCGATGGGCGCGGCGGCATGTGCCGCCGGCGTCTATATCATTGCCGGGGATACCAAGGTGGTCGAGCGTGGCAAGGCGGACGGTCTGTTCATCTCTATGACCGGGATCGGGCTGGTGGCCGATGGGCTCGATCTTTCCGCTGACAAGGCAAAGGTCGGGGACCGTGTGCTGCTGTCCGGTAGCCTCGGTGATCATGGGGTGGCGATCATGTCAAAGCGTCAGAACGTTGCATTTCAAACCGAAATCGTCTCCGACTCAGCAGCGTTGCATAGTCTCGCTGCGGCCATGGTTGCCGCTGGCGGTGGCGGCATCCGGGTAATGCGCGACCCTACGCGCGGCGGGCTCGCTGCGGCTCTCAATGAGATCGCGCTTCAATCAGAGCTCGGCTTCCATCTGCAGGAATCGATGATTCCGGTGAAGCCTGCGGTTGCGGCTACCTGCGAACTGCTTGGACTCGAACCGATCCATGTTGCCAACGAAGGCAAGCTCGTCGCGATCGTGGCGCCGGATTCTGCCGATGCCGTTCTCGCAGCCATGAAGGCGCACCCCCTCGGGTCCAATGCGGCCGATATCGGTGAGGCGGTGGCTGACGATCACAAATTTGTGCAGATGACGACCGATTTCGGCGGCCGGCGAATCGTCGACTGGCTGTGGGGGGAACAATTGCCTCGGATCTGTTGAACAGGCTGCGCAACGTCCATTTCTTGGCCGCCCATTAGCCCTCAGCTCAACAAGCGTTTCGCTTGATAGGCAATCCTACCTAATTGGCAAATTGCTGTCTTTGCTGCTTGAGGAGTTCGGCGAGGCTGGATTTCGGTTGTTGGCTTTTCTGCGGGCCGCGACTGCAATTCGGAACGATTCACCGGCATCGCGCAGTTTTCGACGGCTAAGTTCAGCGAACAGGATCACACGATCTACCCAGCACCCCTGGGTTTGAAATCCTGCGAAGCCTCGCAAATATCGCTGAATTCCTGCGCCATTTTGCCCGGCTGCGTCGCGATATCGCTGCGCGCTTCCGATAAGAAGGCGCGTCAGGCAGGGAGTATTCAAATGAAGGTCGGAGTTCCAAAGGAAATCAAGGCGCACGAATATCGCGTGGGCCTTACCCCAGGAGCTGCCCGTGAATACGTGGCAGCGGGCCACCGCGTGATGATCGAGACCAATGCCGGCGCTGGCATTGGTGCAACCGATGGCGATTATCGCAATGCCGGCGCAACGATCTTAACTTCGGCAGCTGAGGTATTCGCATCGAGCGAGATGATCGTAAAGGTCAAGGAGCCTCAGCCGGCCGAATGGTCCCAGCTGCGTGAGGATCAAATCCTGTTCACCTATTTGCACTTGGCCCCGGACCCGGAACAGGCTGCCGGCCTCTTGAAATCTGGATGCATTGCAATCGCCTATGAGACCGTAACTGATGCTCATGGTGGTCTTCCACTGCTGGCGCCGATGAGCGAGGTCGCGGGCAGGCTTTCGATCGAAGCGGCGGGTAGCGCTCTAAAGCGGAGTACAGGGGGGCGAGGGCTGCTGATCGGTGGGGTGCCCGGGGTTCAGCCTGCCCGAATCGTGGTGATTGGAGGTGGGGTCGTCGGTACGCACGCCGCGCGCATGGCGGCTGGTCTGGGCGCAGAGGTGACCATCATCGATCGTTCGATCATCCGGCTCCGTGAGCTGGACGAGCTATTCGAAGGACGGGTTCGCACTAGGTTTTCGACCATCGAATCCGTGGAGGAAGAGGTATTTGCGGCGGACGTGGTGATTGGTGCGGTGCTCGTCCCAGGGGCAAGCGCTCCGAAGCTGGTCCGCCGGAGCATGCTGAGCTCAATGCGCAAGAGAGCCGTACTCGTGGACGTCGCTATCGATCAGGGCGGCTGCTTTGAGACATCGCGCCCAACCACTCACGCTGATCCAACATACGAAGTAGATGGCATCATTCATTATTGTGTGGCCAATATGCCGGGTGCCGTGCCGCTAACCTCGAGCCAGGCACTGAATAACGCGACCCTGCCGTTTGGTTTGGCTCTGGCCAACAAGGGTTTTTCCGCCGTACTCGAGAATCCACATCTGCGCGCAGGCCTCAACGTCCATCGGGGCCGGCTAACATACAAGGCGGTGGCCGAGAGCCTCGGGCTGCCCTTCTCCCCGATCGAACAGGCTGCGGCCTGATCCCAGAGGCCCTCATGGGCGTTTCCTCCCTGACTAAGGCCACCCTTCGGGGTGGCTCTTTTTTTCGGCTATTAATCAACTGACCTCCGCCAGTATTGATTAGGAGTGCGGAACGAAGCAGAGGATCACCGGACGAACGCCTGCCTCAACCGCCGCCAGGATAGGGAGACGATGTACCTTCCGGTCCCATTGAGTGAAGCCGACAAGATGCGCCGCGGGCGACCTGATACTTGCCCGGACAGCTCCATGATGTCGCGACACATCGATCATAGCCGCGGCAGGCGGCCTTAAGGATCTCGGATCGTTCCCTAATGCTGGAGAAGGTGGTTTACCTGATCGCTGACGGCCGTGACACCGATCATGCGCAAACCACAGGATCGAGATCAGATTGTCATGTTCGTTGTAGGATTTGCGACACCGTATCGGGTCGGCGACCTGCGTTATCGAAATTTCTTCAGATGAATCAAGCTCAAGATGTCTGGCACAAGACTTGATAGCAAGAAACTGTTCCGCACCTTTTGCTTATGGAATAGCACTGATGGCCTACAAGATAATCGCATCCCAATGCACGGTCTGCGGTGCGTGCGAGTTCGAGTGTCCCAATGCCGCGATTAGCCTGAAGAACGACATCTATGTGATCAATCCGTCCCAGTGTACCCAATGTGAGGGGCATTCTGACGCGCCAAAGTGCGCCGTGGTTTGCCCCGTGCCAGATACTTGCGTGCCCGCATAGGAGCGGCAGCCGATGAGAGGGGCTCCTGCACGAAGCATGATGAAGATAATATCCAAAACAGCCGCCTTTGCGACCCGTCTCCCGTTTTCCTCGCTCGCTAGTACCCACTTTTCTTGGAACGTGAGTCGTGATTCAAGGTCGGGATGATACCCGAAGCAAGAGAAGTCCACCTTT
>NZ_JADFUE010000130.1:0-7071 GCF_054967145.1 Bradyrhizobium sp. UFLA06-24 | reverse complement strand
ATGGATGCCGCGGCGACGCGCCACGCGAACAAAATAGGCGTCAAGCGTCATTCAAAGGGCGGCAGAGCTACGCTTACTATTGAGCAGGCGGTGCGAGCGAACGAGCGAAGTCCACCACGCGCGTTACTTCCTTCCCGTAACCATCGCTTTCCGCCCATCGAAGCCGCAATCACTAATTAGGCGTCAGCGGAATATGATCAATTATCATAGGTTCGGCATTGAAGAACCGCCCGGACGGTTCTCTTCTTCCCATTGACCCTAAGCCCCAAGGACCCACATGATTCCTGTGGTAATTGCCCAGAGCCAGGCAACCATCCCGACCACGAGCGACGTAACGTAAACGGAACGCATTTTCCAATCCTCAGTGCCGATCAAGGCGCCAAGTGCCCGCCTCGAGGACACGCTGCCTTAGCCGCAAAACCTCAAGGTAGCGGGCTGCAATGCTTTCGCCGAGCGACGCCGGCCGCTTTGACGTTCGTTTGGCCTTCTTCAATTCACGGGATTTCTGTCCCTTCGGAAAAGCACTTTTCATGAAAATCTCCAACGTCTAACAAGAAGCAAAACGCGTACCAACGCATTGAGCCACGACTCACCAAATGTTGGTCACCCGAGTTTCAGCGTGGTTCAGTCAAAGTTCCGTGAGTCAGCTCAATGAGCAAAATTCCAAGCCAAGCAACCGCCGCAGTAACATTGTTCCGCGAAAGGAACATGATGCACGAAAGTTCGGCATGCGTGATAAGCTTCGTAGCGTGGTAACCGCAAAGCTTAAAGCCGTGAGATTTTTCGTCAATCCGACTTCTGACGAACGGCATAAAAATATGCCTCGACATGAATGGTCGTTAATGAAGATGAAAGTCTGCCGGTTCCGATCGCGCGCGATGGCCCGCGAAGAACGCCCGGGCTGCCGGAATATTTGAGGCGCTGCAGCCGGCCGCGCTGGCAACTCTTGCAGAACTTGGTAGCGTTCCCGATCCCAACAGTCTGCCGAACAAGCGCTGATCGCTCACCTGAAGCTGCAGATCGAGAAGCTGAGCATGATCGCTATGGCCCTCGCTCAGAGCGTACCGCGCGGCTGCTCAACGAAAAAGGCCGCCACTGCTGGCGCCCAATTGAATCGCACGACGACAAGATGATTTAACCGGCCTGCAACACTGGACTTCTGCGACGGCGGTGCGCAAGGAGCCCTAGCGCTGCGAATCCTGTGATCAACATAGCCCAGGTTGAGGTTTCCGGAACGGCGGCCGTGAACTGCACCTCGCTCAACATGATCCAAGGCTCCAGTTTCGGATCCCAAGCATTTTCTTGGAAGCCACTCAAGGGGTCATTAAAAACCTTGTTGTTCGCATCCCAATACGTGTTCTCGTACTCGTAGCCATCGCCCTCGAGCGCACCGCGGAAGAGTTGCAGCGAAAATGCCAGATCAGAGGAAATGGCCTGCTTTAGCGCGATCGTAATCACATCCGTGCTTCCCGCATAGGGATTGCTGGCAGGCTTATAGGCAGCCGTCGTCTCGCTATACATCGATGGATCGAGCAGCATTCCGTTCAACGACAGGGTCACGTTGCCAGGTGCCCCAACCAGACCAAGCGATTCGTTTGCTGCAACGTAAAGATTGATTTGGCTGACGAACTGACCAGCAGTCAGATGGAAAGTAATCGTAGGGTCCTGATACTTCCAACCAACATACTGACTGGGCTGACCGTTCAATGATCCATAATAGAGCGACTTCGCGGTTGTCCAGCCGTTCGAAATTTTTCCGTCCGAGCCACTGACGAGCGAGTAGTTGTCGCTCGCGATCGCACCGTCGGTAAGCTTGCCGATGCCACCCGTCAGAAGCGCATTATTCGCGTTCAAATTATTCGGAATTGAACTTGCCGAGCCATTTCTTCCAGCGTTCACGTCAGGAGTGGATTGGCCATTCTTGGTATAGCTGAAGTCGAAGTAGTTCTGACCACCTGTCGGTGTCGTGTACTGGGCGGCGCCGTTGCCGTTGTCCATGTCGTAGCTGCTCACGGTAACAAGCCCAGCGGACGCTGCTGTCACCTGCAGACAAACTGCAACGAGTACGAAGACCAACGAGACGAACAGGTTTTGATGAAAAGGCATTTCCAAACTCCGGCCTCCGAAGGGCAAATCGGAAGCATTAATTTAGATATTGCGATTTTCAGGTTGCAGTCAACTCGGCTTGCATTAACGGTTGTGCTTTTCGCAGCGTTGATTAATTCTGACGCCCGCCCTTCCGCTGGGATTAATCTTTGGAGGATTAGTCGTTGCTGAAGGGCGGCGGCCTGCTGCGACGGGGCACTTCGCGAACTCCGCTAAAGCGTTCACCTCGGGTGTCCAGATCGTGATGCGGGTCATGCCGCCCACCCGATGGTTGACAGGCAAATGGCTGAGTTATCGCCGTGACGACGATTGTTCACGCGGCTTGCGATTATCAATTGGAGCTACAAATCCGCTGGCAACGAGCGGATTGGCAATTGGTGCAAAATCGTTGGTGTAGCCGTCGTCTCCAACGCCGCGGAAGACGAAGAAGCCCCGATCGGTAACGATGGTATCGCCTTTTTTGGAGAACCTCGTCGTTCGTCGCCAGTGGGACCCGATGCGGGCCGCCTCCTCATCAGGCGAGAGTGGCGACCGCCGCATGCGCTCGCCCGCCTCGACGCCGTGGTCGCCAACCAAGATCAGGAGAATCACCGCGAAAATCCTGCGAGCCGTCCGCATTTGCACTTCCAGCGCCGACAACCGCGTCACGGGCACGTTACTCCGCGTCAATGCAAAAAGAAAAGCCGCCCTGCGGCGGCTTTTTGCCGGGTTTGGCTGCCAGCGCGCGTCAGGCGACACGCAGCCTTGCACCCGAGCTCCGACGATAGGCCGTGAAGCCAACGCCCAAGAAACCGACGAGCATCATCGCCCAGGTCGACGCTTCCGGCACGGCGGTCAGAACCACGTTGTCGAGAATCGGGCCAACGTTGGTGCCAAAACCGGGATTGACGGGATTGATGGCCGAGAAGGTCAAATCACCCGCGGTGGTCGTCGTGAAGGTGAGCGAATAATGTTGCAGCGAAGCTCCCGGCGTGACCGAGGAATCAACCGTTGGCGTAAGGGTTTGATTGAAATCCCCTAAGGCGAAGTGCAGCAGCTCGGTAATATATCGGTGGTTGTAGGTATAGGCACCGAAATCAAACGACAGCGTATAGGTGCCGGGGCCGAAGCTCGTCGAGCTGATGGTGCCAAGCTGAAGCTTTGAGCCGTCGAGATCGAGATAGGTCCCGTTGCCGGGATAGAAATCAAAAGAGCTGCCGGCACCGATGACGTCCACAGCGCCCTGCGCCACAGTGAAGTTTGACCCAACGTTAGTCGCGTTTAGGGTCAGAGGCACGCCGTTGAAGTTCTCGGACAGTACGATACCAGCCCGCGCCGGGGTCGCGGCTACAAGAACTCCGATGACGCAAGCCGCCGCGCAGCCAAGTACCCTCTCGTGGCCGAACTTCATTTCATTCACCTCAGTTTAAATCTTATTTAAACCAAGCTAATTGACTCGCCAGACCCGGTCAAGACAGGTCAGGGGTTATCTCGACCCGCGAGGCGATCGCAGACGGCAGTTGCTAATCCACAACACGGCTGCCCGTCGAGCGCAGGGGGACTTCTGCGGACCATAGTCAATCCACGGATGAGCTGCAGATCCGAGTACGGAGCGCTAAAGCGGAGAGGAAGCCCTGCGACGAGCGCACGCGAACGCTGGCCCCAAACAAGACGTCAAACCAGCGAAGACGCGACTAGGGCGGAGCCACGGCAAGCTTCGCGGACCCATAAGCCGCCACATCTGCGGCACAAATGAAAAGGGCCGCCCGCGGCGGCGCTTTCCGGATGATTTTCTTCAGCCGCAGGTTACGTCGAGCGGAGCTGCGCAGAGCCATTTCGGCGATACGCCAGGAAACCTACGCCACAGAAGCCGAGCAGCATCATGGCCCAAGTCGAGGCTTCCGGAACGGCAGGGGTCGAGGTTGCCCCGACGAAGCCAGTCTTCCCGGCGGCAGAATCCCAGACGTCGACGGCGAACCAAACATCATAATTTCCGGGGTTCCGACAACCGCCACCGCATACGACATGGTTGAAGTCGAGATCCTTGACGGACTTGCCCACGATTTCGAAGGTCAAATCGTTGAAGACCTTCGTGACGTTATTGCCGTTGTGCGAGGTGTCCTTGAAGAGCATCTCGTAGTCGAACTCAGGGTTGGCCCCTGAGGTCAGCGGGTTAGCGTTGAACGAACCGGCGGTCTCCGGGTTCGGAGTCTTCGTGCTGATATAGCTGTTCGTGAAATATGTGCCCTTAAGTCCGAGCGAACTTCCCAAGCCGAGAAAGGTCAGGTCAGACACGCCAGCCACGGCGTTGTCGACGTTGAACATCAACGCGTCGTGAACCTGACCAGCATTCCCAGCATTATTGAAATAGACGCCACTTGCCAGCTGCACCGACAATTTCAGATTATTGCCATCGTTGGTCGCCGTCACCGTGCCGAACGATGTAAGCGAGCCGCAGCCGGAGCAGGCCACGTTGAGGTTATAAATCTCTGCCTTTGCTGAGGAATTTGACATCGAGCCAAAACCCAGGAAAGTGGCGAGTAAGATCAAAACATTTTTCATGAGAACCCATGCCAATTCAAATTCAATAATTGAATATTCAATAAATTAAATCTCGTCAAATGCTTGACCATCAGAGAGACGGATTAATCTTAATGACCTGGTCCCCAGGCGCGAGCAGTGTAGTATCGTCGCTTGTACAACCAGATTACTGGTTTCGGAGTGTTCGGATGGTAATGGTCGGTACTTGCATCAACTGCGCTCCGGCGTCGGCAAGCCTCCTGCTTACGATATGCTTAGCGCTGGGGGGACTCGGGCTAGCGGTTTATCGCACCGCCTGACGTCAATCCGAAAGCGCGTCCACGATCGGCCTCGCTGCAATGGCTAGTGCTGCCAGAGCTCGCCTTCACCATTATACCGGCCGCTATGAACTACAGTGCCGGCGAAGGCGTCGAATCGAGCCGGCTCGTACGATCGAGTCCTTCGTTGATAATTTTCAGTTCGCCATCAAGCAGCACAAACATTCTTGATTTTGCTACGACTTCCTCGGAGACGACGTCGCGCGCACATAGCAGTCGCCTATTCTGCACCCTGGGCTCGGCCACTGCCGGCTCCGCTACCATCGCCGGAAACCACGACAATTGTCTTCGATGCAAGATTCGAACGCGTCCTCACAGTTTTGGATACAAAGGCCCGAACCGTTGCATCGAAGGATGCACGAGGTTCGCGCATCGCGGCACATCTGGCAATAGCTTTGCGCAACCACAAACTTCCCGTTCTCGTGCTTTAGGTGAGTTGCGTTCATATCGGTCGCAGACGAGCAGCTCGCGACGATGTATGCAAACAAAGCGATTGCTACCTTCATTGCAATGGCTCCCCGTTCGTCTGCCTAAACATGCTCCCAGGGCCAAGAATTGTCTACGGATTGGTGAGATAGTATGTTGGGTTGTGGGTGGCTCCTGATCCAAACCACGAACGTTAAGGTTGACCGATTAGCTTAAGTTCTGTCCTGAATTGCTAGTAGCCGCATTTCCCGCTAATTTTCGATCGCTCGGGTCAGGTGTATTGGTCAATTGCTTTCATGACGAGAAGGATCGTGTCCCTTGGCGTGGTGTAGCTGGCGGCGGGTCACCGCGTTCGCCGGCGAGAGCCGGGCTGGTCAGCTGGCGATAGCCTGAAGGCTGACAGTGGGATCATCGCTCAATGGCGCGATGGTTTCCAGCGTCATGTAGCGGGCTCGCTGGACGGCCCACTCATCGTTTTGCTCGAGCAGGATCGCTCCGATGAGGCGGACGATGGCATCCTCGTTGGGGAAGATGCCGACCACCTCGGTCCGGCGCTTGATCTCACCGTTGAGGCGCTCGATCGGGTTTGTCGAATGCAGCTTGGTCCGATGCTGGGGCGGGAACGTCATGTAGGCGAGTACGTCGGTCTCAGCCTCGTCGAGGAAGCAGGCCAGTTTGGGCAGCTTGGGGCGGAGCTGATCGGCGACCTTGCGCCACTGCGTTTTGGCGGCCTCGGCATCGTCCTGGGCAAACGCGGTGGCGATGAAGGCGGAGACCACTCGTCATCCGCTCTTGCCGGCATGAGCCAGTGCGTTGCGCATGAAGTGGACGCGGCAGCGCTGCCAGCTGGCATTGAGCACCTTGGCCACGGTGGCCTTGATGCCCTCGTGGGCGTCGGAGACGACCAGCTTGACGCCGCGCAAGCCGCGGCGGGCGAGCTTGCGCAGGAACGCGGTCCAGAACGTCTCGGCCTCGGAGGGGCCGATGTCCATGCCGAGAACTTCTCGCCGGCCGTCACTGTTGACGCCGACCGCGACAATCACCGCAACCGACACGATGCGGCCATTCTGGCGCACCTTCACGTAGGTGGCGTCGATCCACAGATAGGGCCAGTCGCCCTCGATCGGACGGGCGAGGAAGGCCTTCACCTTGTCGTCGATTTCGCCGCACAGTCGGCTGACCTGGCTTTTGGAGATGCCGCTCATCCCCATTGCCTGGACGAGATCCTCGACTGAGCGGGTCGAGACGCCCTGAACGTAAGCCTCCTGAACCACGGCAGTCAGCGCCTTCTCGGCCATCCGGCGCGGCTCCAGGAAGCCGGGGAAGTAAGAGCCTTTGCGCAGCTTGGGAATGCGCAGTTCGACCGCACCGGCGCGGGTCTCCCAGATCCGGTCCCGATAGCCGTTGCGCTGCGCCAGACGCTCGGGACTCTTCTCGCCGTAGGCCGCCCCGGTTTGGCCTTCAACTTCCAGCTCCATCAGGCGCTGGGCCGCAAAGCCGATCATCTCGCGCAACAGATCGGCATCAGGGGTCTTCTCCACGAGCGTGCGCAGGTTCATCATGTCGTCGGTCATCGGTGGTTCCTCGGTTGCGTTGGCGTGTCGCAACCCGATCCTACCGGAGAACTGCCGGTGACCACCGCAAAGCCGCCCGCCCGCTACGGCGCTATCAGGGCGCGCGTCCGGGCGGCTTTGCTCTACCG
>NZ_JADFUE010000012.1:0-156185 GCF_054967145.1 Bradyrhizobium sp. UFLA06-24 | reverse complement strand
TGACCGACCGGACTGAAGAGGTCCTGCGCAAATATTTCGACGGCAATTATTCCGGCCACATCACGCTGTCCAAGGACGGCTTCGGCTTCCGCACCGACTGCGCGCTGCATCTGGATTCGGGCATCACGCTCGAGGCCGATTCGAACGCGCCGGACGCCTATGCCAGCGCCGACCAGGCGCTGATCATGATCGAGAAGCGGCTGAAACGCTACAAGAGCCGGCTGAAGGACCGCTCGGCCCGCAAGGCCCATGTCGCCTCCGCCGCTCTGGCTGCCCTGGACGCCACCAGTTACGTGCTGGAAGCCCCTGGCGAGGCGGACGACGAGGACGAGGTCACCGGCTACAGCCCCGTGATCATCGCCGAGGCCACCACGTCGCTGAAACAGATGTCGGTCAGCGAGGCCGTCATGGAACTCGACCTCAGCGGGGCACCCTGCCTGGTATTCCAGCATGGCTCCTCGGGCCGGGTGAACATCATCTACCGCCGGGCCGACGGCAATGTCGGCTGGATCGACCCGCCGGGTGCCAAACCGGACGGCAAAGCGGGCGATTAGGATCGAAACCGGCCCCGTAACAACCACAGCCCTTAACAATGACCGGGGCAAAGCCGCACGCGGCAGTTGGCACCGGGATTGCGTTGGAGTAGAAGCGCCCCACATCAGGAACGGGGCTAAGTGCGCCTCCTGCTTCATGTTATTGACGCCGGCCCAGCTTGGTCTATCAAGTTGGCCAATTCGGAACCTGACGGCTTCATTCACCTCGGAAGACTTCCATGCCGATTACCGATCTGGTCGCGCCCGAGGCGATTCTCCCGGCATTGAAGGTCAACAGCAAGAAGCAGGCGCTCCAGGAACTCGCGGCCAAGGCCGCCGAGCTGACCGGCCAGAACGAGCGTTCGGTGTTCGAGGTGCTGCTCCAGCGCGAGAAGCTCGGCACCACCGCCGTCGGCTACGGCGTCGCCATTCCGCACGGCAAGCTGCCCAAGCTCGAAAAGATCTTCGGCCTGTTCGCCCGGCTCGACCGCCCGATCGACTTCGAGGCGATGGACGGCCAGCCGGTCGATCTCGTCTTCCTGCTGCTCGCCCCCGAAGGCGCCGGCGCCGATCATCTCAAGGCGCTCGCCCGCATCGCCCGCCTGCTCCGCGACCAGGACATCGCCAAGAAGCTCCGCGCCTCGCGCGATGCCCAGGCGATCTATTCGGTGCTGGCCCTGCCGCCGGCAACCGCGGCGTAACCTTCCGCCCCGTCGAACCCGCACTACGCCGTCTGCGACTTATTTTGCGGTCGGTGCCCACCTCTCCCGTAGGGAGAGGTCGGAGCGCATCGAAGATGCGATCCGGGTGGGGGGTTATGGTCTCACGAGATAATCCGGCTCTCCGGTCGGGGAGAGGTGGGTATCGAATTCTCGGCCGCTGCGGGGCAGGATCTCGAGACATGATTTGCAGTTCGATCGGTCGGGCTTTCGGTCTGCTTTGCTCAGTCACGATTGCCGCAAGCGTTGTGGCCCACGCTGACGATGCGTCGAACGACCGCGTCATCGCCGAGAAGACCGAGATCATCGCGACCGATCCGACCAACGCGACGGCCTATGAGCTGCGCGGCGAAGCCTACTATCTCAAGCGGGACTGGAATCGTGCATTCGAGGATTGCAACGCCGCGATCCGGATCGATCCGAATTTCGGGCGCGCCTACAATTGCCGCGGACGCGCTTATTCCGCCAAAGGCGATCGCGATCGCGCCATGGCCGACTACAACGACGCCATTCGCCTCGATCCCGCCTACGGACCGTCTTACACATCGCGTGCGCTCGAATATTTCAACAAGGGCGATTTCGATCTCGCGATCGCCGGGTTCACCGAGGCCATCGAGCGCAATCCCAAGCAAGCCTATTTTGCTCTCCTCAGGAGGGGCGAAGCGTACGAAGCGAAGGGCGATGCCGATCGCGCGGTCGCAGATTACACCGCAGCCATGCAGCGCAACCCGGCCGCCGCGGCGCCTTACGAGCTGCGGAGCAACATCCATGCCCGTAAAGGCGAGCTCGACGCAGCTCTCGACGACTGCAACAGTTCGGTGCGTCTGGAGCCCGACAAGGCCGGCGGCCATTACTGCCGGGCCGTCGTCTTCCTGAAAAAGGACGAGGCCGAGGCTGCCATTCGGGAGTTTGACGAGGTCACGAGGATCGCTCCGACCTTCCTCAGTGCCTACCTCGCCCGCGCTCTCGCGTGGCACAAGATGGGTGACGATAAACGCGCCGTTGCCGATTGCGACGAAGCGGTCAGGCTGCAGCCGACGAATGCGACGCCGTACAAACGTCGGGCCGCCGCCTATCGCGAATTGGGAGAGCACGATCGCGCGCTCGCAGACTACAACGAGGCGCTTCGAATCGATCCGAACAACCAGGATACTCTGGCCAATCGCGGCCTGCTCTACATGATGATGTCCGACTCCAAGCGTGCGCGCGCGGATTTCAACAGCGTACTCGCGCTGCCGCCGACCGACAAAGAGGCCATGAACACGGCGCGCGAAGGGCTCGGGTTTCTGAAATGATGCGCGAGAGAGGCGCTGCCGCCTCATACGCCGTCGTTGCGAGCGCAGCGTAGCAATCCAGAATCTTTCGGTAGAGGTGGTCTGGATCGCTTCGCTACGCACGCAATGACTGGGAGCAGATCGAAGTGTGGGACGATCTGCCGCGCTCCAAGGTGGGTAAGGTGCTGAAGCCTGATATCCGTGTGCGGCTGACCTGATAGGGCTCGCCTGGGCGGCTCGCGCGAGGCGCAGGTGGTCGAGCACGGGTCTCTCCATACCGTCATTGCGAGGAGCCCGCGACAAAATTGCAAAACAATTTTGCGCTGGTGCGACGAAGCAATCCAGGGATTGCTTCGCTGCGCTCGCAATGACGCAGAGAGAGCAGGCGATCCACCGCTCAAAAAGAAAACGGGCACGCCTTCCTGCGAAGGCCTGCCAAATCTCTCTTCACGCGGAGCGTGCTTCAGTGCACGCTCACCGCTTGCAACTCGCTGCACCGGGCCTTGACGACAGCGGCTTCACGGCTGTCGGTCAACATGATTGGCCGGTCCACCCGCCCCCTTGATGAAGGCGAGCAGGAGCATGCTGAGACGAAGCGGCTGCTCCTGCTGGATCCAATGACCGGCGCCGTCGATCAGCTCGATGCCCGCCATCCTCGTTGTCGCCTTCGTCCTCATCAGTTCGAGCGCGCCCGGCGCCGCGTAGGTGCCCCAATCGCTCATGCCGCCGATGAAAAGCGAGGGGACATCGATCGTTTTGCCCGAAAACATGCGCAACTCGGCGTTCAGATCAGGATCGGAATAGACCCGATATGCCTGCAGGGCGCCTTGAAAGCCGGTGCGGTCATATTCCTCCGTGTACACGCCAAGCTCCGGCTCGGTGAGCCATTTGCAGGCCTGGACCTCGGCGTCGGAGGGTTGGAATGGAGCGACGGTATCGGGCATCGTCTTGCCGAGATCCATGACGTAATAGGTCGGCATTCGTGCAAGTTCGACGGCGCTTCGCGACTTCAGCGGATGCGGCTTGTTTCCCGGCCAGTCGGCGCTCTTGACGTAGAAAAATGCGCGAAGAAACGCATGTAAGCCTTGTGGCGGGTGCCACATGTCATCGTTCGCGGCCCGCGTGCTCAAATATTGTTGGTAATACGCTCTCGGCGGATCGAGCGCCGCCAGCGCGGCCGCCAACTTTTGATTCTCACTGCTCGGTTGCACCTGCGATGCTTCGCTGTTCGCGGTGTTGAACGGAAACGCCGGCGGACCGGGGAACGGTGCGCTCATCAGCACCACCGAGGGAAAGACGTCAGGTCGCGCCAGCGAACAATAGGCCGCGACGGGCGAGCCGAAGTCGTGCCCGACGAGCATTGCCGTGCGTCGATACCCCAACGCCGAAACCAGCCCGATCGCGTCACGCGTCATGTTCAGGAGGCTGAAGGGTCCGAGAGCGGCGTCATAGCTATTCACCCAGCCGGTGGTACGGCCAAATCCCCGCTGGTCGGGCGCCACGACATGGTACCCGGCGTCCGCCAGGATCGGGATGAGGTGCCGCCAGCCGTAAGCCAAGTCCGGAAAGCCATGCAGCAGCAGCGCAAGTGGCCGGCCGGGACTTTCGTAACCGGCCTCGAGAACATGGACATCGAGGCCGTTGATCTCATGGATCATGCGCGAGCGGACACCCTTGGGAAGCGTTCCCGCGCCATATGTTGAGGTGGCCAAACCTGTTTCTCCCATGGGGTTCGCGCGGGCCGGTCGAAGTAAAGTCGCGACCAGGCCGGCCGCGCCCATCGTCAGGACGGCTCGTCGGGACGCCGCTGGCTTGGGACTGACTGGATGGCGCATGACAAAGAGACGCTGGTTACTATGGTGATCGCCATACTATATCGATCACCATAGTAACGTCAAGCGAGAGGTGTTACGCTCACGGCATGCCACGCAAGACTGATGCCCGCGCTCGCGCGATTGCCACCGCCGAACGACTGTTTCGCATCCAGGGCTACACGGCGACTGGATTGACCCAGATCATCGAGGAAAGCGGCGCGCCGAAGGGATCGTTCTACTTTCACTTTCCGCGCGGCAAGGCGCAGCTCGCGGAGGAAGCAATCGATCATTACGTGGCGAGCCGAATCGCGGTCTTGCGAAACATCTCGGCGAATACGGCCGGCGATGCCCTGAAGTTTGTTCGCGAGATTTTCAGTACGTTCGCGGCCGAAATGATCGCCTCCGATTTCCAGTATGGATGTCTCATGCAGAATCTGGCGAACGAGCTTCCTGCACTCGACGCTGATCTGACCAAGCGGGTCGCGCGCGGATTTATTGATTCAACCGAGGTTATCGTGGAGCATTTTCGAGGATGCGGTTTCGCGCCCGCGCGCGCATCCTCGACCGCAGCCGCGTTGGTCGCCGCCCTCGAAGGCGCGCGAACGATCGCCCGCCTGCAACGCACGCCGGCCGTATTCGAGGCGCTGGCGGATGCAAGTGTTCAGAGCTGCGCCGGTCCCAGGAGGTGACCGGGTTCATGGAGGATTCTGGGTGGTTTGCAGCGCTCGCGACAGCAATGCCGAAACATCATCTCTCAAGACGAAAAACGGGCATGCCTTCGTCTGAAGGCATGCCCGTTTGAAACTCACTTCGTCCGGAGAGCGCGCGCTCAGTGCACGCTGACGGCTTGCAGCTCGTTGCTCCAGGCGTTGGCGATCGCGGCTTCGCGGCTGTCGGTCAACATGATCGGCGTGCCGTCGGCGGCGTGGAGTGCGAACAGCTTGAGGCCGGGCGCAATCTTCGGCGCCTCGGGGAACAGGTCCGGTACGTCCTCGGAACGGATCTGCTTCACATAGGCGATATGGCCTTCGCCCAGGGTTGCCAGCGTCTCGGGCGAGACGTTCTTGGCTTCGTATTCGAACGCAACGTGACCTTCACTCATGGTCTCGACTCCTCTAACGAACTAAGCGGTCGAGTCCGCTACTCGTTCCATTATTCGTGCTCATTGATAGCGATTGTCTTAACGATCCTCTCCGGTTCGGGCCGGGCGAGGTCGATCGACAACAACCCGTTCTTCAGATCCGCACCCAGCACCAGCATCCCCTCGGCCAGCACGAACGTGCGCTGGAAGTGGCGCGCGGCGATGCCGCGATGGATGTATTGCCGGGATTTGTCGTCCTGCTGCCGCCCGCGGATCACGAGCTGGTTTTCCTCAATGGTTACATCGAGTTGGTCGCGGGTGAAGCCGGCGACCGCCAGCGTGATGCGCAAGCGCTCGGGCTGGCCGTCCGATCGATCACACCTCTCGATATTGTAGGGAGGGTAGCCGTCGGCGCCTTTGACGACGCGGTCGAGCACGCGCTCGATTTCGTCGAAGCCCAGAAGGAACGGACTGGAGAGCGTGGGAACACGAGACATAGTTTACAAAGTCCTCGCGGAAAGCGACTTTGGTGTTTCGGGGCCCGATGGAGGCACCCCTTGGTCAGCAATATGGGCATATCCCTGTGCGGGTTCAAGGACGTAGCGGAGGGCTGTGGATTCACAGCTTCCGGCGTTGCCCGGTCATGAAGCTCTGCGCGCGAATTACCTCAACGAAAACAGAACCCCGTCTACTGTGCATGGGGTTGTTTTCGCGACCTTTGCCGTTCGGCCGCCCTCCGGAAGAATTCAGGCCTCGATTCGCGTCCGGCCGTCGCCGCTGAACAGATGCAGCTTGGAGTGGATAGCTGCGACACGGATCTTCTGGCCGATGGCAGGAGCCTCGGTTCCGGGAATGCGGACGATGACCTCGCCGGGCGGCAGCTCGCCCGGGGTGGCCGCGACGCGCTGGTCTTCCTGTTCGCGGGAGCCGTAGACGAAAGTCTCGGCGCCGACGCGCTCGATCGCTTCCACGGTCAGGGACAACGCGACGCCGCCTGATGGCGTCTGGTCGGTGATGACGAAATCCTCCGGGCGGATGCCGAGGATGCCGGCCTCGCCCGCGCTGCCGCCGAGCTGCGATTTGATCTCGTCCGTGCGCGTCGACATCAGGTTCATCGGCGGCGCGCCGATGAAGGAGGCGACGAAGGTCGTTGCCGGCTTCTCGTAGATCGCAAGGGGGTTGCCGACCTGCTCGACTTGGCCGCCATTCATCACGACGAGGATGTCGGCGAGCGTCATCGCCTCCAACTGGTCGTGGGTGACGTAGATCGATGTGGTGTTGAGCCGGCGCTGCAATTTGCGGATTTCGACGCGCATCGCGATGCGCAGCTTGGCATCGAGATTGGAGAGCGGCTCGTCGAACAGAAATACCTTCGGCTGGCGCACGATGGCGCGGCCCATGGCGACGCGCTGGCGCTGGCCGCCGGAGAGCTGGCGCGGCTTGCGCTCCAGCATGGCGGAGAGCTCGAGCACGCGCGCGGCTTCCTCGACGCGGGTCTTGATCTCGGCTTCCGCCATGCCGCGGTTGCGCAGGCCGTAAGCCATGTTGTTGAAGACGCTCATATGCGGGTAGAGCGCGTAATTCTGAAACACCATCGCGATGTCGCGATCGGCGGGCTCGATCTCGTTGACGACGCGGCCGCCGATGTCGATCTCGCCGCCGGTCACGGTCTCGAGGCCTGCGACCATGCGCAGCAGCGTGGACTTGCCGCAACCGCTTGGTCCGACCAGCACGCAGAACTGCCCGTCTGCGACATCGACGTTGACGCCTTTGATGGCCTCGAAGCCGCCGGTGTAGGTCTTGCGGACGTTGCGCAGGGTGACGTTGGCCATAGAAACTCGCTTCTTACTTTTCCGTCTCGACCAGGCCGCGCACGAACAGTTTCTGCATGGCGACGACGACGAACACCGGCGGCAGCATGGCCAGCACGGCGGTCGCCATCACGATCGGCCATTCGGTCAGTGCGTCGGTTGTCGTGATCATCTTGCGGATGCCGACCTGGATGGTCTGCATGTCGTCGCGGGTGGTGATGAGCAGCGGCCAGAGATATTGATTCCAGCCGAGGATGAAGAGGATGACGAACAGCGCCGCCATGTTGGTGCGGGACAGCGGCAACAGCGTATCCCAGAAGAAGCGCAAGGGGCCGGCGCCGTCGATGCGCGAGGCTTCGAGCAATTCGTCCGGCACCGTCATGAAGAACTGGCGGAACAGCAGCGTCGCCGTGGCCGATGCGATCAGCGGCAGCGCCAGCCCCGCATAGCTGTCGAGCATGTGCAGATCGGCGACGATCTTGTAGGTCGGATAGATGCGCACCTCGACCGGCAGCATCAAGGTGATGAAGATGAGCCAGAAGATCGGCATCCGCAGCGGAAAGCGGAAATAGACGATCGCATAGGCCGAGATGATGGAGATCGCGATCTTGCCGACCGCAATCAGCAGCGCCATGATCAGCGAGTTGAGCATCATGTTGGCCACGGGCTCGCGGGTCGAGCCGCTCGTGCCGACGAAGATGGTCTGGTAGTAGACTTCAAAGAAGTGGCCGCCGGGCAGCAGCGACATCTGGCCATTGGCGATCAGCGCGTTGTCCTGAGTCGAGGCGACGATGGCGATGTAGACGGGGAAGGCGACGATCGCGATCCCGATCCAGAGGATGATGTGGGCGAGGTAGCGCCGGATGCCCTCTTGCTCGACCATCAGTAGGTCACCTTGCGTTCGACGAAGCGGAACTGAATTCCCGTGAGCACGATGACGAGGATCATCAGGATCACCGATTGCGCCGCCGAGCTGCCGAGATTGCCGCCGAGCAGGCCGTCGGAATAGACCTTGTAGACCAGCGTCACCGTCGACGTTCCCGGACCGCCACGGGTCATGGTGTCGATGATGCCGAAGGTGTCGAAGAAGGCGTAGACGATGTTGACGACCAGGAGGAAGAAGATGGTCGGCGACAGCAGCGGGAAGGTCACGGTCCAGAACCGCCGCATCGGGCGCGCGCCGTCGATCGCGGCGGCCTCGAACACACTTTTCGGAATGGCTTGCAGGCCTGCGAGGAAGAACAGGAAATTATACGAGATCTGCTTCCACGCTGCGGCAACGATGATCAGCGTCGCGGCCTGGTTGCTGTCGAGCAGCGGATTCCAGTCGATGCCGGCGGCGCGCAGGTAACGCGCGAGTACACCGAGAGAGGGATGCAGCATGAAGATCCAGAGCACACCGACGACGGGCGGCGCCACCGCGTACGGCCAGATCAGGAGCGTGCGGTAAAGCATCACGCCACGCAGCGGCTTGTCCGCCATCACCGCGAGCAGCAGCGCGAAGGACAGTGACGACACCGCGATCGCGAAGGAGAAGAAAAAGGTCCGGATGATCGACTCGAAGTAAGCCGGGTCCTGGAACAGCTCGATGTAATTGTCGAACCAGACGAAGCTCGTCGACAGGCCGAAGGCGTCCTGGAGCAGGAAGGACTGAATCACCGCCTGCAGGGCCGGCCAGTAGAAGAAAATCAGGACGACCGCGAGTTGCGGAGCAACCAGCGCGTAAGGCAATAGCTTTGATTTGAAAATGGCCTGCTTTTGCATGGTGCCGGGTGAGCGGCAGGCCGGACTACCGGCCTGCCGCTAATCGCCTCACTTCGTCGCGGTTTTTTCGAACTGACGTAGCATCGTGTTGCCGCGCTCGACGGCGGAGTCCAGCGCCTGCTTCGCCGTCTTCTTGCCGGCCAGCGCCTGCTCGATCTCTTCCGACCAGACATCACGCAGCTGGACCATGTTGCCGAGGCGCAGACCGCGGGAGTTCTCGGTCGGCTCCTTGTTGGTCAGCTCGAGCAGCGGGGTCTCGAGATAGGGCTGATCCTTGTAGAAGCCCTCGGCCTTGGCCTTCTCGTAGGCCGCCTTGGTGATCGGCAGATAGCCCGATTCCTTGTGGATCCAGACCTGGCGGTCGGTGTCCGAGAGGAACGTCAGGAATTTCGCGACGCCCTTGTATTCCTCGGCCGACTTGCCGCCCATGATCCAGAGCGAGGCGCCGCCGATGATCGAGTTCTGCGGCGCGCCCTTGACGTCAGGATAGTACGGCATCGGCGCGGCGGTGAAGGCGAACTTGGCCTGCGCCTTGACGTTGCCGAAGAAGGACGACGAGGTCAGGTAGATCGGGCATTCGCCTGACGTGAAGCGGCCTTCGCCGGTGTTGGTGCGGCCGGCGTAATCGTAGGTCTTGTCCTTCTGCAGCTCGACGAGGTTCTCGAGGTGCTTGACCTGGAGCGGGCCGTTGAACTCGAGCTTGGTGTCGAAGCCGTCGAGGCCGTTGGCCTTGGTCGCAAGCGGCACGTTGTGCCAGGCCGAGAGCTGCTCGAGATTGACCCAGGTGACCCACGAGCCGGAGAAGCCGCAGGTCGCATAGCCAGCAGCCTTCAGCTTCTTGGCGTCCTCGAAAACTTCCGGCCAGGTCTTCGGGACCGCTGCGATATTGGCCTTCTTCAATGCGTCGAGATTGACCCACATGACGGTCGACGAGGAGTTGAAGGGGAAGGACAGCATCTCGCCCTTCGAGGTCGAATAGTAGCCGGTGATCGCAGGCAGATAGGCCTTGGGATCGAACTTCTCGCCGGCTTCCTGCATCAGCTTGTAAACGGGCTTCACGGCGCCGGTCGCGGCCATCATGGTCGCGGTGCCGACCTCGAACACCTGCATGATGTGCGGGGCATTGCCGGCGCGGAACGCCGCGATGCCGGCGTTCATGGTGTCGGGATAGCTGCCCTTGTAGGTCGGGACGACCTTGTAGTCGCTCTGCGATGCGTTGAAGTCGTTGGCGAGCTTGACGATGACGTCGTTGTTCGCGCCGGTCATCGCGTGCCACCACTGGATTTCAGTGACGGCCAGCGCAGGCGAAGCGCCCAGACCCAGCGTGAGTGCAACAGCGGCAGCCGCTCCAAAATGTCGAAGAGCCATCAAGTAAACCTCCCTTGGCCGTCCTTTGGCCGTCAAAAAGAAGCGCTTGCGCTAGCAGCGCCATATGACGTTCACATGACTGTGTAAGCGGCCGAAACGAAAGCGGCAAGCGCTGGAAAAGGGAAGCCAGCAAATAGGCGAACGCGCCCGCGCGCAGCCGCATCCGTTGGCGGTGCACATGCGTGCCCCCGCCGCACTGCGGCATGTTTGATGAGGAGGTAAGGCCCTAGCGCTTGCGCTCGGGGCCGCAGACTACACCTTTCGCGATCATCGCGTCGATGTCCGCCTTTGAGTAGCCGAACTCGCCCAGCACCTCCTGGGAGTGCTGGCTGAACTTCGGCGGCAGGCGGCGCAGGCTCGGCTTGCTGCGATCGAGCCGGATCGGCGAGGCGACGCCCTTGTACCAGTCCTTCTCGATGATATCGCCGCGCGCGATCGTGTGCGCATTGGTCAGCGCCTGGTCGATCTTCTGCACGGGCCCTGCCGGTAGGCCGGCGGCGAGCAGGCGATTGCACAGCGGCTCGGCCTCATGCTGGCTGAACACGGCCGCAAGTTCGGCGCGCAGCGCCTCGCGATTGGCGATGCGGTCCTTGTTGCGGGCGAAGCGCGGGTCAGTGCCGAGCTCGGGCTTGCCGATTTCCTTGCAGAGCTTACGGAAGGTGCCGTCATTGCCGACGCCGATGAAGATGTTGTCGGTCTTGGTCGGGAAGATCGCGTAAGGCACAAGGTTCGGGTGCTCGTTGCCGGTGAGCGAGGGCGGCTTGCCATGCATGAAATAATTCGCGGTGTGCGGATGCATGATGGCAAGTCCGGCCTCGTAAAGCGTCGTCTCCAGGAACTGGCCCTTGCCCGAGCGCTGCCGCTCCGACAGCGCCATCAGGATGCCGATCGCCGCATAAAGTCCCGTGGTGATGTCGACCAGCGGCACGCCGATCCGCATCGGTCCGCTCTCGACCGAGCCGGTTGCCGCGATCATGCCGGTCATGGCCTGGATGATGGCATCATAGCCGGGATTGCCGCCGCGCGGGCCGTCGGCGCCGAAGCCGCAGATCCGGCAATGCACGAGGCGCGGGAATTTCTCGCGCAGCACATCGTTGCCGATGCCCCATTTCTCCAGCGTGCCCGGCTTGAAATTCTCGATCAGGACGTCGGCGGTCTCCAGCATCTTGAGCAGTACGACGCGACCGCCTTCGGAAGCGAGATCGAGGCCGATCGAGCGCTTGTTTCGGTTGATACCGATGAAATAGGCCGCGTCTTCCTCGTGGAAGGGAGGGCCCCATTCGCGCACCTCGTCGCCCGCGGGCGGCTCGACCTTGATCACGTCGGCGCCATGGTCGGCGAGGATCTGGGTGCAGTAGGGACCGCCGAGCACGCGCGTGAGGTCGATGACGCGCAGTCCGCTCATTGCGCCCAATGCTGCTCCAGAACTGGCGGCTTCAGTCATGCCTTCGCTTCCCTTGTCGATATTCGACCACAGGCCTAGCGAGGTTTTTTTATGCCAGCAATGGGCTGCCGCGTAGGGCCGCATGCGCGCCGCCGCACAATCCCGCGATGTGGGAAATCTCGCGGAGGCGGCCGACCCGAGGGGGATCTCGGGCCAGCCGATCCGCCGTCGGATCAGACGACCGTCAGGCGGACGTCGACATTGCCGCGCGTCGCGTTGGAGTACGGGCACACCTGGTGCGCCTTCGCGACCAGCGCCTCGGCGTCCGCGCGGGCAAGACCCGGCAGCGAGACGGCGAGATCGATGTCGAGGCCGAAGCCGCCTTCCGAGCGCGGGCCGATGCCGACGGTCGAGGTCACGGAGGTATCGGCCGGGACCTTCGGGCCGCCCTGCGAGGCCACGAATTTCATCGCGCCGATGAAGCAGGCGGCATAGCCGGCCGCGAACAGCTGCTCGGGATTGTTGCCGGCGCCGCCGCCACCGCCGAGCTCCTTCGGCGTGGTGAGCTTGACGTCGAGCGCGCCATCCAGGGTCGCAGCATGGCCGTCGCGGCCGCCGGTGGCCTTCGCGCTGGTCTTGTAGAGGACGTTCACGGACATTTTCGTCTCCTCGGGGGTCTTTCGGGGTGGGGTGTCGCGTATATGGCAGGCAATTAGATTGTGCGCAATTGAATTTTGCAGGTCTCACATTTAATTGTTCGCAATTGAATGTCCGGCCGGCCGGCCCCAGAATGAGACAAATCCCATGAGATGTCAGATGGCCCGGAAATCAACGATCCTCGATCCGCAGCGGCTCGACAACCAGATCTGTTTCGCCGTCTATTCGGCCGCGCATGCCTTCAACCGCGTCTACAAGCCGCTGCTGGACAGGCTCGGCCTGACCTATCCGCAATACCTGGTCATGCTGGTGCTGTGGGAGCGCGACGACGTGCCGGTGAAGGAGATCGGCGAGAAGCTGTTTTTGGACTCGGGGACGCTGACGCCGCTGTTGAAGCGGCTCGAAGCCGCGCATCTGGTCAAGCGCACGCGCTCCAGCGAGGACGAGCGCCAGGTCCTGATCGCGCTGACCGTGCAAGGTCACGCACTCAAGGAAAAGGCGCGCAGCGTCCCGCAGTCGATCCTGGCGGCCTCGAACTGCACGGTCGCGGAGCTTGTCTCGATGAAGGACGAGATCGTCGCGCTGCGGGATCGGCTGAATGCGGTGATTGGGGAGTAGGGGTTAAGAGGCGCTTTTTCGAAAAGGCTCTGCCCGAGTGCGACTTGAGATATTTCTCGAACGCCAAGGCCTTCATCTTCTCGGGGAAAGCGCAGTACCAGACGAGCTTCCAGGGCTTGAACTTGGTGGTGTGAGCGGACCTGCCGGCGTTGTGTTCAGGCACCCGTCGCTTCAGATCTTCCGTGGCGCCGATGTATTCGTGATCGGGAAATTCAATGCTGCGGAGGATGTAGACGTACCACATTGACGGCTCGCGCCTGGGCAGTCGTTAGGTGAGTCTCGTCACTCATCCGTCTTCGCCCTGGCGGGCTTCGCCGGACACCACGCTTCGCCCTTTAGGCCCCTCGTGGCTGCGCCACGCGTAGCCCGAAGGGGCGAAACGTGGTGGAGCCAGGCGGGATCGAACCGCCGACCTCTTGCATGCCATGCAAGCGCTCTCCCAGCTGAGCTATGGCCCCTTAACCGTGGGGATGATCCTGGGGGATCACTCCGGACCCGCGAGACTTCCGACTCGCGCGGTGCACCCTTTTTCACAGATCAGGACTGATCTCAAGTCTCTTCATCACCTCCGACATCACCAATGATGTCGGTTACGTCCTCGTCGCCCTCTTCCTCGTCGGCAATGAAGGTTGAATCGTCGTCATCGTCGTCGTCGAGGGTCTCGTCGACCTCGATATCGTCCTCGGATTCGGGAACGACGGCCTTGACCTTGCCGGTGTTCTCCTCGGCGTCGGCCTCCTCGAGCGAGACCAACTCTTCCGACTCCGCCGGCTCCGGCGCGGTATCCTGAGCCATGTTGCGGGATTCGGCGCTGCCGCGGGTCGCACGGGCCGGCGCGATGGGCGCGATCGGCACGACTTCGCCGGTATAAGGCGAGATCACCGGATTCTTGTTGAGGTCATAGAACTTCTTGCCCGTGGTCGGGCAAATACGTTTGGTTCCGAGTTCGGACTTGGCCACGGCAGAGGAATCCTGGGAATGTCTGAAAAGCGGTGCTTCACTTGGCTAGTTGGCGGCCCGCTGTCAATAGCGCATTACGAGAGAAAGACATGCTCGTGACGGCGGGGAGACCGTGTGGTACCTGCCCGCAGCCCCTAAAGGGCGCATCCAAGGACACAATCTTGACCCATTCCGACAAGCCGACACCGCTGACGTCGCGTGCGAGCGGTCCCCTGACCGGAAAAGTACGGGTGCCCGGGGACAAGTCGATCTCGCACCGGGCTCTCATTTTGGGCGCACTGGCGGTCGCCGAAACCCGCATTACGGGCCTGCTCGAGGGCGAGGACGTCCTCAACACCGCCAAATCCATGCAGGCCCTCGGCGCCAAGGTCGAGCGCACCGGCGATTTCGCCTGGAAGGTCCAAGGCGTCGGCGTCGGCGGCTTCGCCCAGCCAAGGGCAGCGCTGGATTTCGGCAATTCCGGCACCGGCTGCCGGCTGGTCATGGGCGCCGTCGCCGGCTGCCCGATCTCGGCGGTGTTCGATGGCGACGCCTCGCTGCGCAGCCGCCCGATGCGCCGGATCCTCGATCCCCTCGAGAAAATGGGGGCGAAGGTGATCTCCGGCGGCGAAGGTGGCCGCCTGCCGCTGACCCTCCAGGGCGCGCGTGACCCGCTGCCGATCACCTACAAGACCCCGGTCGCCTCGGCCCAAATCAAATCGGCGGTGCTGCTGGCGGGCCTGGCCGCGCCCGGCACCACCACCGTCATCGAGAGCGAGGCCAGCCGCGACCATACCGAGCTGATGCTGAAGCATTTTGGCGCCGATATCACCTCGATCGCCGAGGGGGCTCACGGCCGCCGCATCTCGCTTGTGGGTCAGCCTGAGCTGCATGGCGCCACCGTCATCGTGCCCGCCGATCCGTCTTCCGCGGCCTTTCCTATCGTCGCAGCGCTGATCGTCGAAGGCTCCGATGTAGTTCTTTCTGACGTGATGACCAATCCGCTGCGCACCGGTCTTTTCACCACGCTGCGTGAAATGGGGGCTTTGATCGAGGAAAGCGAAGTCCGCAGCGACGCCGGCGAGCCGATGGCGCGCTTGCGCGTGCGCGCCTCAAAGCTGCGCGGCGTCGAGGTGCCGCCGGAGCGCGCGCCCTCGATGATCGACGAATATCTGGTGCTGGCGGTTGCGGCGTCCTTCGCCGAAGGCACGACCATCATGCGTGGCCTGCAGGAGCTGCGGGTCAAGGAATCCGACCGGCTGGAGGCCACGGCCGCGATGCTCCGCGTCAACGGTGTGAAGGTCACCGTCTCCGGCGACGATCTGATCGTCGAGGGCCGCGGCCACGTCCCTGGTGGCGGCACGGTCGCCACTCACATGGATCACCGCATCGCGATGTCCGCGCTGGTAATGGGCTGCGCGTCCGATCAGCCGGTGATGGTCGACGACACCGCCTTCATCGCCACCAGTTTCCCCGATTTCATTCCGATGATGCGTTCGCTGGGGGCCGAGTTTTCATGATCATCGCCATCGACGGACCCGCGGCCTCGGGTAAGGGCACCCTCGGCAAGCGCCTCGCGCATCACTACGGTTATCGTCATCTCGATACCGGCGTGATCTATCGTGCGGTTGCCTACGCCCTGATGCAGTCGGGCGCCGATCTCCGGGACGAGGCCGCGGCGGTGGCGGCGGCATTGGAGCTTGATCCCGAAAAGTTCGGCAATCCCGCCCTCAAGACCCAGGCGGCCGGCGAGGGCGCTTCAATCGTCTCGGCGATCCCCAGGGTTCGCGAGGTCCTGCTCAATTTCCAGCGGCAATTCGCCGCCGATCCGCCCGGCGCCGTGCTCGATGGCCGGGACATTGGAACCGTGATCTGCCCGCATGCCGACGTGAAGATCTTCGTCGTCGCCGACCCCAAGGTTCGTGCCCGCCGCCGCACCATGGAGGCCAGGGCGAGGGGCGAGGAGGCGGACGAGGCGGCCGTGCTCGCCGACATCATCCAGCGCGACGAACGCGACAAGAACCGGCCGATCGCGCCTTTAAAACCGGCCCCGGATGCTTACTTGCTAGATAACTCCCAACTGGATATAGAAGGCGGCGTCCGGGCCGCCATCGACATTATCGAGGCCGTCCGAGCGGGCCGGTCGCGGGGTTAAGCCGCAGCCGTCATTGGAGGAAGCGCCCGCTCCCGCTCTTTGAGGTCGATACGTCAGGTCCCTGTTTGGGGCCGACGCGATCCAGGCTCCGGACACAAGATTTCCACGTATCGAACGCGCGGGCCTCTGCCGGCCCGCTTCCGCTGTTTCGGCCTCAAGCCGGAGCAACGAGCGGTCGCTCGAAGGTCTTGCGGGCCTTCCGACACTGCGCGCGCGATACGCCCTTGAACCCAACGGCCGGCAAGACATCCGCAACTGGAGAACAAATGGCTTCGACTTCCGCTGATACCTATAGCCCGTCGCGTGACGATTTCGCCGCGATGCTCGACGAGTCCTTCGCAGGCGGCAACCTGCAGGAGAGCTCGGTCGTCAAGGGCAAGGTGGTTGCAATTGAAAAGGACATGGCCGTCATCGACGTCGGCCTGAAGACCGAGGGCCGCGTCGCCCTGCGCGAATTTTCCGGCCCCGGCCGTGACAGCGATCTCAAGGTTGGCGACGAGGTCGAAGTGTTCCTCGATCGCATCGAAAACGCGCTCGGCGAGGCCGTGCTGTCGCGCGACAAGGCGCGCCGCGAAGAGAGCTGGGGCAAGCTCGAGAAGGCCTTCCAGAACAACGAGAAGGTCAACGGCGTCATCTTCAACCAGGTCAAGGGCGGCTTCACCGTCGACCTCGACGGTGCCGTGGCCTTCCTGCCGCGCTCGCAGGTCGACATCCGTCCGATCCGCGACGTCGCACCGCTGATGAACAACTCGCAGCCGTTCCAGATCCTCAAGATGGACCGCCGCCGCGGCAACATCGTGGTGTCCCGCCGCACGGTTCTCGAAGAGACCCGCGCCGAGCAGCGCCAGGAGCTGGTGCAGAACCTCGAAGAGGGTCAGGTCATCGACGGCGTGGTCAAGAACATCACCGATTACGGTGCGTTCGTCGACCTCGGCGGCATCGACGGCCTGCTGCACGTCACCGACATCGCGTGGCGCCGTGTCAACCACCCGACCGAGGTGCTCTCGATCGGCCAGACCGTGAAGGTCAAGATCATCAAGATCAACCACGAGACGCACCGCATCTCGCTGGGCATGAAGCAGCTGCTGGACGATCCGTGGCAGGGCATCGAAGCCAAGTACCCGCTGGGTGCCCGCTTCACCGGCCGTGTCACCAATATCACCGACTACGGTGCGTTCGTCGAGCTCGAGCCGGGCATCGAAGGCCTGATCCACGTCTCCGAGATGTCGTGGACCAAGAAGAACATGCACCCCGGCAAGATCGTGTCGACCTCGCAGGAAGTCGACGTGCAGGTGCTGGAAGTCGATTCCGTCAAGCGCCGCATCTCGCTCGGTCTCAAGCAGACCATGCGCAACCCGTGGGAGGTCTTCGTCGAAGGTCATCCGACCGGTTCGGTGGTCGAGGGCGAAGTCAAGAACAAGACCGAGTTCGGTCTGTTCCTGGGCCTCGAGGGCGACGTGGACGGCATGGTCCACCTCTCCGATCTCGACTGGAAGCTTCCGGGCGAGCAGGTGATCGACAACTACAAGAAGGGCGACATGGTGAAGGCCGTGGTGCTCGATGTGGACGTCGAGAAGGAGCGCATCTCGCTCGGCATCAAGCAGCTCGAAGGCGACCCCTTCGCCGAGCCGGGCGATGTCAAGAAGGGCGCGGTCGTGACCTGCGAAGTGCTCGAGGTGAAGGAAAGCGGTATCGAGGTGAAGATCACCGGGACCGATTTCTCGACCTTCATCAAGCGCTCGGAGCTCGCGCGTGACCGCAACGATCAGCGCGCCGAACGCTTTGCCGTCGGCGAGAAGGTCGATGCCCGCGTGATCCAGTTCGACAAGAAGGCCCGCAAGGTCCAGGTGTCGATCAAGGCGCTCGAAGTCGCTGAAGAGAAGGAAGCCATCGCGCAGTACGGCTCCTCGGATTCGGGTGCGACGCTGGGCGACATCCTCGGCACCGCGCTCAAGAACCGCGACAGCAAGTAAGCAAAACCAAGGTTTTGCCGACATCGAAGCCCCGGCGCGAGCCGGGGCTTTTTTATTGCGGCGGCATACTCCGCTGTCGTCCCCGGGCGCGCGAAGCGCGAGCCCGGGACCCATACCCACAAGATCGAGTTTGGCGAAGACTCGTGGTTCTCAACTCGCGCGACAACTTCTCCTGGGGTTATGGATCCCCGCCTTCGGGGGATGACAGCGGAGGATGTGGCAGCTCCGGGCTACGCGCTCACAGCCTTGTTTTCTTCAAATTGCGCCGCAATTGATGTATCGAGACAAGCCCATGGTCATATCGTGACGGCACAACGCCAGCGGCCTTTCATTTGGAGATAGCTAGATGTCGCTCGATTCGGACATCATCGTCGATCGCCGCAGGATCCGCCGCAAGCTGACGTTCTGGCGCGTGGCGGCCGCGCTGATCGCGATCGCGGCGATCGCGGGCTTTGCGCTGATTGCGACGCCCGGCGCGCGCGGCAGCTTCGTCTCCGCCGGCTCCATCGCGCGCGTGCAGATCGAGGGCTTGATCCGCAGCGATGCCGACCGCACGCGGGCGCTGGAGCGGCTGGAGAATTCGCAGGCCGCCGCCGTCATCGTTCACATCAATTCGCCCGGCGGCACCACCGCCGGCTCCGAGCAGCTCTATGATTCATTGACGCGGCTGAAGGCCAAGAAGCCGCTGGTCGTCGTGGTCGAAGGCCTTGCGGCATCCGGCGGCTACATCACCGCGATTGCCAGCGACCACATCATCGCCCAGCAGAGCTCGCTGGTCGGCTCGATCGGCGTGTTGTTCCAGTTTCCCAACGTCTCGGAACTGCTGAAGACCATCGGCGTCAAGGTCGAGGAGGTGAAGTCCACGCCGCTGAAGGCCGCGCCCAACGGTTTTGAGCCGACCAGCCCGGAAGCGCGGGCCGCGCTGGATGCGCTGGTGAAGGATTCCTATGCCTGGTTCAAGGATCTGGTGAAGCAGCGCCGTGGCATGGATGACACGCAGCTGGAAAAAGTCGTCGACGGCCGCGTCTTCACCGGCCGCCAGGCGATCGGTCTCAAGCTGATCGATCAGCTCGGTGACGAGAAAACCGCCGTGGCCTGGCTCGAGGAACAGAAGGGCGTCAAGAAGGGTCTTTCGGTACGCGATTACAAGCTCGAGCCACGCTTTGGCGATCTGACGTTCCTCAAGACGGCCGCTGCCGTGACGCTGGAAGCGCTTGGATTCGGCTCGATTGCGCATCAAATCACGCAAACCGGGGTTGTGCAGGCGGTCGATCGCGTCGGGCTGGATGGAATGCTGGCCCTGTGGGAGCCGGCTGCGTCGAATTGACCTGAAACGGCGGGAACAACGCGAGTTCCGCACCTTTTTCCCGTCCCGCGGGTGCCCGTGCAGCCCGCTTTTTCGGCATTTGTCACGCATTTTCACGATGCGCGACGTTCATTTAGCGTCTTGACAGATCAACGCATTTTCACGGAAATGGTCATCCGCACGCTTCCGGGTCCTATCTCTCGATGATCAAATCCGAACTTGTTCAGCGTATCGCCGAGCACAACCCGCATCTGTACCAGCGGGATGTCGAGAACATTGTGAATGCGATTCTCGAAGAGATCGTAGCGGCCCTCGCGCGCGGGGACCGCGTCGAGCTGCGCGGTTTCGGCGCTTTCTCGGTCAAGCATCGTCCGGCACGCGCGGGGCGCAATCCGCGCACCGGCGCCCATGTCCCCGTCGACCAGAAGAGCGTTCCGTTCTTCAAGACCGGCAAGGAAATGCGCGAGCGGCTCAATCGCGACCATCCGGATCCCGGCGCGCCCGATTAAGCCTGTCGTCCGGATTTTACCTGATAGCCGCATGATGCGGCAGCAAGCTTGATTCAAGACGAGCGATCGCGATGCGAAAGTTCCTGACCGCGCTGATCGTGATTCCGCTGGGCTTGATCCTGGTGACCTTTGCCGTGGCCAACCGGCATTTCGTCACCGTCTCCTTCGATCCTCTCATGGCGGCCGATCCGGCCCTGTCGGTCACGTTGCCGCTGTTCCTGCTGCTGATCCTGGCCGCTGCCGTGGGCGTCATCGTCGGCGGCTGCGCCGTCTGGTTCGGCCAGCGGCACTGGCGGCGCGCGGCACGCCGGCATGAGGCGGATGCCCGGGCCGCCCGGGTCGAGCTGGCCGATCTGAGGGCCCAGGCGGCCCCGGCAAAGCCCGATCCCCAGCGCCTCCCGGTGCCCTCAGGGATGGGCCTTTACGGCCCCGTCGGGCGAGACAAGCAGCGCGTGACGTTGTAGAAGCGGCCCGACCGAAAAGCCCGTTTCCCGGCCGCCACTTGCGGCCTCCCTCTGCTTTGAGACCATGTCCCTGCTCGTCAAAATCTGCGGCCTGTCCACGCCCGAGACGCTCGAGGTGGCGCTCGACGCGGGCGCCGACATGGTGGGGTTCGTGTTCTTTCCGCCCTCGCCGCGGCATGTCTCGCTGGAGACGGGACGGGATCTCGGCCGGCAGGTGAAGCGGCGCGCCCTGAAAGTGGCGCTCACGGTGGATGCCGACGATGCGACGCTCGACAACATCATGGACGGGCTGTCGCCTGACATCTTCCAGCTCCACGGCAAGGAAAGCGTGGCGCGGCTGCGCGACATCAAGCAGAGGTTTGGCCGCCCGGTGATGAAGGCGGTGCCGGTCGCGAGTGCCGCCGATCTCGCCGTGCTGCCCGGCTATGCCGCGGTCGCCGACCGCATCCTGTTCGACGCCCGCGCGCCGAAGGACGCGACGCGCCCCGGCGGTCTGGGCGCGCCGTTCGACTGGCATCTGCTGCAAAACCTGGAGCTGAATCTCCCGTATATGGTGTCGGGCGGCCTCGATGCCCAAAACCTTGCGGAAGCCCTGCGCGTCACCCGCGCCGGCGGCGTCGACGTCTCCTCCGGAGTCGAGAGCGCCCCTGGCGTCAAGGACCCCGAGCTGATCAAGGCCTTCATTCGCGCCGCGCGCGCCACTCGAGAGTTGAGCGTTCGATGAACATCGCCAAACCAAATTCCTATCGCAGCGGCCCCGACGAGCGCGGCCACTTCGGCATCTTCGGCGGCCGCTTCGTCGCCGAAACCCTGATGCCGCTGATCCTCGACCTCGAGAAGGCCTACACCGCGGCCAAGGCCGATCCGGCCTTCCAGGCCGAGATGAACGGCTATCTCAAGAACTATGTCGGCCGGCCCTCGCCGCTTTATTTCGCCGAGCGCCTCACCGAGCATCTCGGCGGCGCCAAGATCTACCTGAAGCGCGAAGAGCTCAATCACACCGGTTCGCACAAGGTGAACAACGTGCTCGGCCAGATCATGCTGGCGCGGCGCATGGGCAAGAAGCGCATCATCGCCGAGACCGGCGCCGGCCAACACGGTGTCGCCACCGCGACGCTGTGTGCGCGCTTCGGCCTGGAATGCGTGGTCTATATGGGCGCCGTCGACGTCGAGCGGCAGCAGCCCAACGTGATCCGGATGGAGATGCTGGGCGCCACGGTGATGCCGGTGCAGTCGGGCACGCGCACGCTGAAGGATGCGATGAACGAGGCGCTGCGCGACTGGGTCACCAACGTGCACAACACCTTCTACTGCATCGGCACGGTGGCGGGCCCGCATCCCTATCCGACGCTGGTGCGCGATTTCCAGTCGATCATCGGTATTGAGACCAAGGCGCAGATGCAGGAGGTCGAGGGCCGCCTGCCGGATTCGCTGGTCGCCTGCATCGGCGGCGGCTCGAACGCGATGGGCCTGTTCCATCCCTTCCTCGATGATCCCTCTGTTGAAATCTTTGGCGTCGAAGCCGCCGGCCATGGGCTCACGCAGCTGCACGCGGCCTCGATCGCCGGCGGCCGTCCCGGCGTGCTGCATGGCAACCGCACCTATCTCCTGATGGACGCCGACGGCCAGATCCAGGATGCGCATTCGATCTCGGCCGGTCTCGACTATCCCGGCATTGGCCCCGAGCATTCGTGGCTGCACGAGGTCGGCCGCGTCAATTATCTGTCCGCGACCGATGACGAGGCGCTCGCCGCATTCCAGCTGCTCTCGAAGCTCGAAGGCATCATCCCTGCGCTCGAGCCCGCACATGCCATCGCCAAAGTGATGGAGCTCGCGCCGAAGCGGCCGAAAGACCACCTGATGGTCGTCAATCTCTCCGGCCGCGGCGACAAGGACGTCCCCCAGGTCGGCGACATCCTGAGGGGCAAGAGCAAGTGACTACGCGTATCGACACACGTTTTGCCGAGTTGAAGAAGCAGGGCCGCGCGGCCTTCGTCACCTATGTGATGGCCGGAGATCCTGACATCACGACGTCGCTCGAGATCGTCAAGGCGCTGCCCAAGGCAGGCGCCGAAATCATCGAGCTCGGCATCCCCTTCACCGATCCGATGGCCGATGGTCCCTCGATCCAAGCCGCGGGTCTGCGCGCGCTCAAGGGCGGCATGACGTTGAAGAAGACGCTGGAGCTGGTGCGTGCGTTCCGCAAGGACGACAACGCCACGCCGCTGGTGCTGATGGGCTATTACAATCCGATCTACATTTACGGCGTCGACAAGTTTTTGGCTGACGCTAAGTCGGCCGGCGTTGACGGCCTGATTGTCGTCGATCTGCCGCCGGAGGAAGACGACGAGCTCTGCATTCCCGCGCTGAAGGCAGGCCTGAACTTCATTCGCCTGGCGACTCCGACGACCGACGACAAGCGTCTGCCGGCCGTGCTCACGAACACGTCGGGCTTTGTCTATTACGTCTCCATCGCCGGCATCACCGGTGCGGCAGCGGCGGACGCGAATGTTGTCGGCGAAGCCGTCGCGCGCATCAAGCGGCATACCGGCTTGCCGATCTGCGTTGGCTTCGGCATTCGCACCCCCGAGGCCGCGCGCGCCATCGCCGAGAAGGCCGATGGTTCGGTGGTCGGCACCGCGCTGGTCGACGCGCTCAAGAACAGCCTCGATGCCGAGGGGCGGGCCACCGCCAAAACCGTTAACGCCGTGGCCGAATTGACGGCTGCTCTGGCCCAGGGCGTCAAAGCTGCGAAACAGGCGGCCGAATAGGCCATAATTCGCGCTACGTTTCATGCGCTTTGGCGCAGGCGACACGGCGGCTTGTCGGGCATCGGCCCGGCCGCCATATAGTCCTTCAGGCGATCCCTTGGGGGATCGTACATCGGAGCAAACCATGAACTGGCTTACCAATGTGGTCCGGCCGAAGATCCGCAACATGCTGCGGCGGGAGACGCCGGAGAATCTGTGGATCAAGTGCCCGGATTCCGGACAGCTCGTGTTCTACAAGGACGTCGAGGCCAACCAGTTCGTCATTCCCGGCTCGAACTACCACATGCGCATGGGCGCGGTGGCGCGGCTGAAGTCGATCTTCGACAATGAGACCTGGTTCGACATCGCGCTGCCCGAGGTCACGCCCGATCCGCTCAAGTTCCGTGACGAGAAGAAATACGCCGATCGCATCAAGGACGCGCGGGCACGCACGAACCTCAATGACGCGGTCAAGGTCGGCTACGGCAAGCTCGAAGGTGCCGGCGTCGTCGTCGCCGTGCAGGATTTCGACTTCATGGGCGGCTCGCTCGGCATGGCCGCGGGCGAAGCCATCGTGCGCGGGATGGAGCTTGCGGTCGAGAAGAAGTCGCCGTTCATCGTGTTCGCCGCGTCGGGCGGCGCGCGCATGCAGGAAGGCATCCTGTCGCTGATGCAGATGCCGCGCACCACGGTCGCGGTGCAGATGCTGCGCGAGGCCAAGCTGCCCTACATCGTCGTGCTGACCAATCCCACCACCGGCGGCGTCACCGCGTCCTATGCGATGCTCGGCGACGTGCAGATCGCCGAGCCCGGCGCGCTGATCGGCTTCGCCGGCGCCCGCGTGATCGAGCAGACCATCCGCGAGAAGCTGCCCGAAGGCTTCCAGCGCGCCGAATATCTGAAAGAGCACGGCATGGTCGACATGGTCGTGCATCGCCACGAACTGCGTCCGACGCTGGCGCGGCTCTGCCGCCTGCTGACCAAGGCACCGGCGCTCGAGAGCGCGTCGAAGCCGGCGCAGGCCGTCACCAGTCCGGCACAGATCGTATCGGCCCCCGAAACGGCGCCGGCTGCGCCTCACGCGTGAACGCCTCTCCCGACAGCACAAAGTCGCCGCTCGACGCAGTGATCGGGCGGTTGTCGGTCCTGCATCAGAAGCGCATCGATCTCGGGCTGGAGCGGATGCATCGCCTGCTCGAGCGGCTCGGCCATCCCGAGCGCAAGCTGCCGCCGGTGATCCACGTCGCCGGAACCAACGGCAAGGGCTCCACGGTGGCTTACTTGCGCGCCACGCTGGAGGCCGCCGGCTTGCGCGTCCACGCCTACACCTCGCCCTATCTGGTCCGCATCAACGAATGTTTTCGCCTCGGCCGCGTCGGCGGCGGCGTGCTCGTTTCCGACGACGAATTGCGCGCAGCTTTGGAAGAGGTCGAGCGCGTCAATGCCGGCGAGCCCGCCACGCTGTTCGAGCTCAAGACCGCTGCCTCCTTCCTCTTGTTCGCACAAAACCCTGCCGACGCGGTGCTGCTCGAAGTCGGCCTCGGCGGCCGGCTCGATTCGACCAACGTGGTCGATGCGCCCGCGGCCTGCGTGATCACGCCTATCAGCATGGACCACATGGATTTCCTCGGCGACACGCTGGCATCGATCGCCGCCGAGAAGGCCGCGATCATCAAGCGGGGCGTGCCCGTGGTTTGCGCCGAGCAGAGGGGAGAGGCGATGGCGGTCATCGAGGCGGAGGCCAGGCGCATGCGCGCACCGCTGCTTGCCGCCAATGAAAGCTGGCACGTCAATGTCGAGCGCGGGCGCCTGGTCTATTCCGACGACCGTGGCCTGATGGATCTCGCGGCGCCGCGCCTGTTCGGCCGCCATCAGTTCGACAATGCCGGCCTTGCCATCGCGACGTTGCGCGCAGTCCCGACCTTCAAAGTCAACCAGGCGGCGTTCGAGGCCGGCATCGTCGGTGCCGAATGGCCGGCCCGGATGCAGCGTCTCACCTCCGGCGAGCTGCTCTCCTGGGGACCGCAGGGGAGCGAGATCTGGCTCGACGGCGGCCACAATGCCGAAGGCGGCCGCGTCGCCGCCGCCGCGCTCGGCGATCTCGAAGAGCGGGTCTCGCGGCCGCTGGTCGTCATCGCAGGCATGATGGCCAACAAGGACGCGCAGGCGTTCCTCGCCAATTTCGCCGGCCTCACCCGTCACATCGTCGCGGTGCCGATACCCGACACCGAGAATGCGATGCCGGTCGATCGTCTCGCCGACGCGGTCCGCAGCCTCGGCATGCGCGTCGAGATCGCGCCCGGCATCGAGGCCGCGCTGCGCGCGCTGTCGCGGCTCGCCTACGAGGTGCCGCCGCGGATTCTGATCACGGGCTCGCTCTATCTCGCCGGGCACGTGCTCGGCCTCAACGGCACGCCTCCTGCATGAGCTTTCTTGTCCCGGACGCGGTGCAGCGTGCAACGCTGCTCCGCAGAGCCGGGACTCAGAATGCCGCAACATGGGCCCCGGCTCAGCAGCGCTTCGCGCTGCGTCCGGGGCAGGAGCATCACTTCAACATCTTCATCGGGTTCGCCACCTTCTGCTTCAATTGCTCGAACGTGCACTGTCGCGGCGCCTTGTCCGGACGCCAGCGCAGGATCGAGGTGCCGTGGCGGAAACGTTCGCCGCTGAAATGGTCGTAGCAGACCTCGATGACGAGCTTCGGCTCGAGCGGGCACCACTTCGCCGAACGTTCCGTCGACCAGCGGCTCGGCCCGCCCGGCGCATTGCCGGTGAAGCCGGGTTCGCCGATCAGCGCTTCCAGCCGGTCGGTCAGGGCAGGCTTTTCAGCCGCCTTGATCGCGGAGGTGAAGCCGACATGGTGCAGCAGGCCCTTGTCGTCGTAGAGTCCGAGCAGCAGTGAGCCGACCACCTTCCTCCCCGAGATCTTGTTGGTCGCATAGCGGAAGCCGCCGACCACGCAATCGGCGCTGCGAAACTTCTTGATTTTCTGCATGCCGTCGCGATTTCCCGCCTGATAGGGCAGGTCCATGCGCTTGGCGATCACGCCGTCCGAGCCGCCGCCGGATTGCGCCAGCCATTTCTGGGCCGTGGCGAAGCTTGTCGTCGCAGGCGAGAGGCGAAACAGGCTGCTCTTCAGATTGGTCTTCGCAAAGGCCTCCAGTGCCGGCCGGCGCTCGCTGAGCGGCGCCCCGGCAAGCTCCCGCTGCTTGGCCGTCGCGAGCAGATCGAAGACGAGATAGAGCGCCGGCGTTTCCTGCGAGAGTTTCGTCACACGGCTTGCGGCCGGATGAATCCGCTGCAGCAGTGCGTCGAAGGAAAAGCCCTTGGCCTGCGGCACGACGATCTCGCCGTCGAGCGTGAACCGGTCCGCCCTCAGCTTCAGCGCCGCGGCGACGATTTCAGGAAAATAGCGCGCGAGATCTTCACCGGACTTCGAGCGGAGATCGACGTGGCCGCGCTCGCGCGAGAGCAGGCAGCGAAAGCCGTCCCATTTCGGCTCGTACTGCCACTCCTTGCCCCGCGGGATCGCATCGACGGAACGAGCCTCCATCGCGACCAGCGAAGCCGATTTTCGCGCGCGTTTTGCGGGAGGGGCAGGCAAGGGCGGGACTCATCACACGCAGGACACGTTCCCTCAACGCAAACGGCCGGCATTTCGCCGGCCGTTGTCGAAAATAATTAGTGGCGCGGGTGGATCAGACCGCAGAGGTGATCCACTGCTGCAGCTTCGCCTTCGGCGCGGCGCCGACCTGGCGGGAGGCCATCTCGCCACCCTTGAAGATCATCAGGGTCGGGATCGACATCACGCCGTATTTCGAGGCGGTCTTCGGGCTCTCATCGACGTTGAGCTTCACGATCTTGACCTTGTCGCCCATCGCGCCGGCGATCTCGTCGAGGGCGGGCGCGATCATGCGGCAGGGGCCGCACCATTCGGCCCAGAAATCGACGACCACGGGGCCGTTCGCCTTGAGCACTTCGGCTTCGAAATCGCTGTCGGAAACCTTGCCAACGGCCATTGGAGTACCTCATTCGGTTGAAAGAGAATCGGCGCGACCTGGAATCGCGCCGGGGATCATGGCGTCAACCTATGAACGGCCCCTTGCCGGGTCAAGGACGCTCACACCGAGATGAACGGATGCCAGCGCCGCGTCCAGCGCGGGGGGCGAAATCTCCATGTATTCAAGGGCCTCGGTCCAGAGAAGGACGGCGCGGATGGGCTTTTGGGGATAAAGCCGCGACAGCACCGCCCGGTACAACGCAAGCTGCCGGACATAGGCGGCGGGCGCCTCGGCCGCGGTCCTGGGCGCGGCCTGGTTGGTCTTGAAATCGACGATCAAAACCTCCTCCGGACGAACGACCAGCCGGTCGATCTGGCCCGACACCAGCGCCGGCGGTCGCCCGGGCCGGTCGAGCTTGCCGACAATGGCGACCTCGGCCCGGCTGCCCGCGGCAAACACGGCTGCAAAGCGCGGCTCGGCAATCAGGGCGAGCACCTTGTCGGCGAGCGCAACGCGCTCAGCCTCCGCCCAGTCCGAGGCATTGCGCGCCATGAAGCCGAGCGCGGCCTCGCGGCGGCGTTCTACGGCCATGTCGGGCAGGGATTGCAGGAGACGGTGCACCAGCGTGCCGCGCTGCAACGCCAATGCGCGCGACTGCACCGATTCGCCTGATCGCACGCTGCGGCCTTCCTCCGCCGCCTGGCCGGACGGGCGCACCGGATCGTCCTCGATCATGTCGCGTGGTGCGCGCGTCCGCAGCCAGTCCGGCAGCGTGACCGAATGCTCTATTGAGGTCGCGGGCGGGCCGAGCGCAACGACGTCCTCGGGGCGGGCGAATCGGGTGACCTTGCCGAGCGGCGTCTCGATCGTCTCCTTCGCCAGGCCCGAGCCGGACAGCCCGGTGTCGATCAGATCGTACCAGCTCAGCTTGCGCACGGTCCGCATGTTGCCGGGCATGCAGCCGCCGACGATCAGCCGGTCGGCCGCGCGCGTCATCGCGACATAGAGCAGGCGGCGATATTCGTCCTCGGTCTCTTCCAGCATGGCCCTGCGCGCGTCCGCGACGGGCTTGGGATCATCGGCCTTGCGGCCGGCCCAGACCACGACCTCGCCGCCATTGCCGCGCGGCACGTGGATGAGGCGCACGCGCTGCGAGTCCGCGGGCGACGACGTGGTGTCCACCATGAACACGACGGAAGCTTCGAGGCCCTTGGCGCCGTGCACGGTCATGACCCGCACCTCGTCGCGCGAGATCTCCATGTCGCGCTTCACCTCGGTGTCGGCCGAGCGCAGCCAGGCCATGAAGCCCTGCAGCGAGGCCGGCGCCTTGCGCTCGTAATTGAGCGCCAGCTCCAGGAATTCGTCGAGCGCGTCGTTGGCTTCATGGCCGAGCCGGCGCAGGATGCGCGCCCGGCCGCCGTCGCCGCCGAGCAGCCATGCATAAAAGGCGAACGGCGTCTCCTCGCGCGCGCGGATCTCGCACGCTTCAAGCCGCCGCAGCACGGTCGCGAACTTCTCGCTGTCCGCCGCATGCTCGCCGAGCGCGCGGCGCAGCGATCCCTTGCGGGCATGAGCGAGCTGGAACAGATCGTCCTCATCGAGCCCGAACAGCGGACTCTTCAGCGCCACCGCCAGCGCAAGATCGTCCTGCGGCAGCAGCAGCGCATCCGCAAGGTTCATCAGGTCGATGATCGCGATATGCTCGGTGAGCTTGAGGCGATCGGCGCCGGCGACCGGGATGTTGGCGTGCTTCAGCGCCTGAATCACGGCATCGAACGCGTTGCCGCGCCGGCGCACCAGGATCAGCATGTCGCCATAGCGCAGCGGCCGCCGCTCGCCTTCGTGACCCGTCAGCGTGCCGCTCTCGACCAGCCGCTTGATCTCGGCCTGGATGCGGCGGGCGAGCTTGACCTCGGGGCTGGTGACGGCGACGCCGTCGAACGGCGCGCGCCAGCCCTCGATCTCCTGCCGGTCGTCGGCCTCCGCGAGGTCCCACAGCTCGATCACGCTGGGGCCGGCATCGGCGAGCGCATTGTGCAGGGGATGGCCGATCTCGACCGCATGGATGCTCTTGTAGATCTGGGGATCACGAAAGACGTGGTCGACCGAGTGCAGGATCGTCGCGCCGGAGCGGAACGAGTAGGTGAAGGCAACGGGATCGAACTTCAGACCGGCCGCCGTGAACTTGCGATGCAGCTCGCGCCGGCGCGCGTCGAACTCGTGCGGCGCTGCGCCTTGGAACGAGAAGATCGACTGCTTCTCGTCGCCGACCGCGAAGACGGTGCGGTTCAACCCGTCGCGCGCGCCTTCGCCGGCGGTGAACTCCGAGATGATGTGCGCGACGATGTCCCATTGCCGCGGGCTGGTGTCCTGGGCTTCGTCGATCAGGACGTGATCGACGCCGCGGTCGAGCTTGTAATGCACCCAGCCCGAGGAGATGCGGTCGAGCATCGCCAGTGTCTTGTCGATGAGATCGTCGTAGTCGAGCAGGCCGCGCTCCTGCTTCTCGCGGCGGTAGTTGGCGGCGGCGGCGGTCGCGATATGCAGCAGGGCCGCGGTACGGTCGCGCATGGTCACGGCGCGGCGCCTCTCGATCAATCCGCCGAGGCGAGACGCTTCGTTCTCGAACAGGCGCGCGACCGACGGATTGTGCTCGCCGAACTTCTTGGTCAACACCGCCTTGCGCGGCACCTTCTCGTCCGTGAGGAAGACGCAGAGATAGGCATCGACCTGCGCGGCGCCGGAGAACGCCTTGGCTTCGCGGAGCCGGCTCGCCTGATCGTTGTCGGATTTGCTGCCTTCCTCGAGCGCAAACGCAATGTCGTCCCAGCGCGAGCGCGGCAGGAATGGGCCGTCGAGGATCTCTGTCTCGACATCCTCGATGCCATCGTTCGGATCGACACCCAGCACGGCGGCCATCTGTTCGGCCGCTGCACCGGCATTGCCGGCCTCGTCGGTCCACGCCATGAAATGGTCGCGGCTCAGGCACGCCTCGCGCACGACCTCCTTGAAGGTGACATCGGCCGCGCTCGCCATTGCGGTCAGCAGCGCACGGCCGGTGACGCTGTCAGGTTCCCGGGCGGCCTCCAGCAGCACCTTCAGATTGGCGCGCTCCATCATGTCATTCTGGTCGCGATCGTCCATGACGGAAAAACGCGCGGGCACGTTGGCCTCGAACGGGAATTGCTGAAGCAAGCGTGTGCACAGCGCGTGGATGGTCTGCACCTTCAGCCCGCCCGGCGTCTCCAGCGCGCAGGCAAACAGCTTTCGTGCTTCGCGGCGCAATTTCCGATCGGGATGTGGGATGCCCACCGCGCGGATCGCGGCGTCGAGCGCGGTATCGTCAAGCGTCACCCAATGGCCAAGCGTGGTGAACACGCGCTCGGCCATGTTGGCGGCGGCGGCCTTTGTGAAGGTGATGCAGAGGATCTTCTCCGGCGGAACGCCCGACAGCAGCAGGCGGATCACGCGCTGCACCAGCACATGCGTCTTGCCGGAGCCGGCATTGGCCGACACGAAGGCCGACGCGGTCGGGTCGGACGCACGCGCCTGCCGTGCGCGCACTTCATCCGGAATGGGACGCGGGGCCTTCACCATTCCTCGATCCCCAGGCCGCCGGCCGCGGACCATTCCTTGATCCGGGCAAGGTCGTCATAGGTGCCGTAGCGGTTCGCCCACATCGGCAGGTTCAGCGAGATGTAGGGCTGGTTCTCGTCCTCGAAGGCGCGGATCAGTGCCTCCAGCTTGGCGCGCGCCTCGGTGGCGGCCGCATCTGGTGGCTGCGGTTCGTCGCCCGGCTTGTATTTGAGCTCGAGGATGCGCTCCTCGCCCGGCGGATTGTTGCCGCTCAGCCTGATATAGACGAGCTGGCTCACCGAGGCGCCAGCGTCGATGTCGGGAAAGCCGCCTTCGCGCAGGATGGCCGCTTCCAGCGTCAGCTGCGGCGACAGGCCCATGCGGACCTGCTTGCCTGATGGCGGCTGGCCGGTTTTGTAGTCGAGGATGACATAGCTGCCGCCCTGGCGCCGCTCGATGCGGTCCGCGCGCGCGGAAAGGATAAAGCTGCGCTCATTGTCGAGCCGGATCGAGATCTGGCCGCGCGTCTCGGCGGTGATGGCTTCGATCGCGTCGCGTCGCGCCGTCTCCCACTCGCCGAACCAGCGCGCGATGCGCTGGAAGCGCGGCCACCACAGCGCGCGCGCCTCGGGCCGCTCCATCAGCGGGGCAAAATGCTTCTCGCCGATCGCCCGGAGCACGCGGGCGGGATCGTCGGGCAGGCGCGTCGCATAGCTTTCGGTGAATTCGCCGATCGCATCGTGGATCGCCGAGCCGCGATCGGCGGCCGAGAGCGGCATGTCGACGGGATCGAGCGCATCCAGCCGCAGAATATATTTCGCATAGATCGTGTAGGGGTCGCGCAGCCAGTCCTCGATCGCGGTCACCGACATCTTCAGCGGCCGCGTCGCGCGCGGCGGGCGCGGCTCGGGCTGCTTGACCGGCTCGACCTTATCGGGCTGATCCAGCGCGCCCGCGAACCGCACGTATTTCTCGCCGGCGCGGACAGCCGCCTTCCAGAGCTCGTCGCCCGCGACGGCCTCAAGCCGGTGCAGGAAGCGCGAGGCCACGGCGGGCGCGCCGCCGGCCTTGGCCGAATGGGTGAGAATCACCTCGTCGCCGCCGAGCAGCTGGGCGAAGTCGTGCGCGGAGAGGCCGATACGCCGCTCCGGCAGGTCGAGCCCGAGCTCGTGCCGCATCGGCCGGCTGAGCCAGGGATCGATGCGCGGCGCCGGCGGCCAGACGCCCTCGATCAGCCCGCCGATGATGATGCGGTCGGCCTGCATCAGGCGCGATTCCAGCGGGCCATAGATCTGCAGGCGCGCACCCGGCTTGTCCCGCCGGCGCACGGCGCGGTCGCTGAATGCGGTCTGGAAGACGTCGGCATAGTCGGGCAGCGTCACCATCAGGCCGCTGGTCGTGCCGCCGCGCAAGAGATCGTCGAAGGCGCCGGCAAGCGCAAGGCCCTCGCGCTCCTCGAAGGCGAGCGGAACGCCCTGCTCGTCGCGCGACAGCGCGATCATGATCTCGCGATGGCGATGCGCCAGCTCGGCGAAGTCGAACGGCTTCGATGCCGCGAGACTTTCGATCGGCGCCAACGCCTTCTGCAACGTGTCGATCAGCGCCGCGATGCGGTCGAGATCCTCGGCCTTGAGGCGAGCGCGTGGTTCGGCGGCGTGCAGCGCGGAGGCCTCGTTGCGCCACAGCTTTGCCAGCTCCTCACGAAAGCGGTTGAACTCGCGCAGGAGACCGCTTGTGCCTGCAGGCGGTCGCGTGCCCCGCAGCACCGCAAGCTCGAGGTCCTCGATTGCGGCCTTCCAGGCGCCCGATGCGCGACCGAGCCGGCACAGCGGATGTTTCAGCATCGCCAGCAGCGTCGGCGGCTCCAAGCCCCTGGTCGCCGCCTCGGCCGCGAGGCGCGCGAACACGCCGGCCGAGGTTTCCATCAGCACGTCGCCGCCGGAATCATCGAAGGCAAGGTCCCATCGCGTCAGCGCGGCCATCACCCGCCGCGCCAGCGCGCGGTCCGGCGTCACCAGCGCCGCCGATTTGCCCAGATGCCGCGCCTCGCGCATCGCGATGGCGATGGCGAGCGCTTCCATTTCGGGATTGGGCGCTTCGACCACCGCGAGGTTTTTCATGCCGCCAGCGATCTTCGCTGCGACATCGGGCTGCTTCAGCCGGTCGTGCCAGACTTCCGTCTTGGCGGAGGGGCGCATCGATTCGGACGCGAGCAGATCGCGGCCGTCGTCCGCCGGCGGCTGGAGAATCTCCACATCGCTGCGCTTGATGCCGAAGCGATCCAGCAGCGCATGCATGGCATATTGCGGATGGTTCGAGGTGGGATTCTCGGTGATGCCCAGCAGGTCCCTACTGCCGCCGATGCTGCGCCAGGCATCCTCGTCGAGATCGGTGTCGAGACCAGGCAGCACCACCGCGCCATGCGGCAGCGAAGCGACCGCGTGCAAAAACTTAGCGGTCGCCGGCATCGAGCCGGTCGAGCCGGCCGCGATCACCGGGCCATTCGGATGCGCGGTCAGCCGTTTGGCTTCCGCGGCGATCAGCAGATCGCGCCGTGCCGCCGGCTCGATCCGGTTGATCTCGGCAAGATGTGCGGGCCAGGCGATGCGCGCGATGCGCAGGAAGTCGAGCGAGTGCTGCCAGTAGCGGTCGAGCATATCGGGCACGAGGCCGTCGAGCGCGCTCCATGCGACGCCGCGCGTCACCATGTCGTCGATCAGGCGGGCGAGATCGCCGGCCAGCGCCAGCGTCGAGGCGGGGCCGCCGACCACCAGCGGCGCCAGCACGGGGCCCTTGGCCCAGGCGGCAACGAGCTGGGCCAGTGTCAGGCGCCGTTCCAGCTCGCCGAGCCGCGGCGGAATCTCGAGCGGCGTGGCGCCGGAAAACTGCTCGCCTTCGTCGGCGAAGGCGAGCTCGTCCTCGTCGATGTCGCCGAGCGCGACGATGCGCGGCAGCACCACGGCATCGGCCTTCATCTGGTCGAGAAAGATCTCGCGGACGACGCGCATGGCGCGCCGCGTCGGCAGGTAGAGCGTGGCATCCGCCAGCCGCGCCGGTTCCTTGCGCGCCTCGAATCCGTCCACCAGCCGCCCGTCGAGCAGAGCCGAGACGATCGTGCGCAGGAACGGAACTGAGAGCGGAACGCTGAAAACGCGCATGGTCTGCCTGATTCGAAGGATCAGGCAATATAGGCACGCGGACTCAAATGGTCATGGGCCGGGGTGAAGTCGTCCCCGCTGTTCGCGGGAAACGGTCTCGTAGGGTCGGCAAAGCGAAGCGTGTCCACGCATTTTCTGCGATCGAGAGAGATGGTGGGCACGGCGCTACCGCGCCTTTACCCACCCTACGGCACCATCTTCGTGGCAGGCCTACGCCACGCTCTCCAGAAACGCCTCTTCCGCGGCGTGCACCGCGTCGGGCGTGCCGACATGCATCCAGACGCCGTCGAGGCGCAGGCCGAACAGGCGCTCCTGCTCATTGGCGCGGTCGAACATCCTGGTCAACGAGAACTCGCCCTGCGGCGCGCCTTCGAAGATCCTGGGCGACAGGATGGCGGCGCCGGCATAGACGAACGGGACGATCTCTTTTTCCTTGCGCTTGCGCAGCGCGCCGTCGGGCAGCATGCCGTAATCGCCGCGACCGCTATAGCCGATGCTGGTCGCCGTCGGCGCCATCAGCAGCAGGATGTCCATGCGGTCCGGGTCGAAATTCTCCGCGAGCCGCGCCAGGTTGGAGCGCACGCCGTCGATCCACAGCGTGTCGGAATTGACGTGGAAGAACGGCGCGTCGCCGAGCAGCGGCAGCGCCTTGACCACGCCGCCGCCGGTGCCGAGCACCTGGTCGCGCTCGTCCGAGATGATCACGCGCGGATGCTGGCGGGTTGCGGTGTGCTCGATGATCTGGTCCGGCAGGTAATGGACGTTGACCACGGCCTCGCTGACGCCGGCCTGAGCCAGCTTGTCGAGCACGTGGTCGAGCAGCGGCTGTCCTGCCACCGGCACCATCGGCTTCGGCATCTTATCCGTCAACGGACGCATGCGCAGGCCGAACCCCGCGGCGAGCACCATGGCTTTGGTCGGTTTGACGGACATCCTTCGCTTTCTCGAACCTCGAAGTCTCTATTTGCGGCAGCCTAGCACGGGCCCCGACCCGCCGCACCGCGTCTGAACCGCCTTAGCCACCTGCCGTGACGGTTGTGCGACGTGTGTTGCCGTCACGCCCCAGCGGCTGTGGAACGCGCCTTTTTCTTCTTGTCGCCGGCTTTCAGGAAATTGACGCCGATCTGGTCGCCATTCACCCAGGCCAGTTCGCAACGCCGGTACGCAAGCCCGGTCGACGACAGCACCAGGAAAAATTCCTTCAGGTACAGACCCTCGACAGAGCCGTCGATGGTCAGCTTGGCGCCGGTCTCGGAGACGTCCTCCATGGTGCATTCGCGCCGCCAGGTGCCGTCGATGCCCATCATCTGGGCCGGTACCCCACGCTCGAAAACGACCCTGTTGGTCCCGCGATGGTCCGCCTTGACCGCCATCTGCCCTGCTCCAGCCCCGTATTCATCCGGCTGCCCGCGGGCGAGAATACCGGTGCGATGGCTAACAGCCGGTAAACCGGTTCCTGTTTCAGGATTGGGGCGGCGGAACGTTGGCGAGGTACCAGTCGCGCAAAGGCTCGAGCGCGGGATGCCCGAGGGAGCGCTGCAGATAGGTCCAGATCCGCGGCTGGTGGCGCAGATAATGCGGCTTGCCGTCGCGGCGGTTGAGCCGGGCGAAAGTGCCGAGCAGGCGCGTGTTGCGCTGCGCCGACATGATGGCATAGAGCTCGGCAAAACCGGCGGGATCGAAGCTCGCATCTTCGGTGCGGCGCGCCTTGATGTAGCGCGACAGCAGCGTCAGCTCGAGGCTCTCAGGGACGTCGATGCGCGCATCCTGCAGCAGCGACACCACGTCGTAGGAGCGCGGCCCGAGCACGGTGTCCTGGAAATCGATCACGCCGACCCGTTCGATGCCGGCGCGCTCGGCGAGCCAGATCAGATTGGGCGAGTGGTAGTCGCGGATGATCCAGGTCTTCGGCGCGGCCAGCGGCTTCTTCAGGAGCTCGCGCCACATCGCGAAGAATTCCGCGCGCTTCTCCTCGCTCAGCGGCGCGTTGCGATCGGGCAGATACCATTCCGGCATCAAGCCGATCTCGATCAGCAGCGCCTCGGTGTCGAAAGCGGGAATCCTGTAGGTCTGCCCGTCCAGCGGCAGGGATTCCGGCAGCGCCCTGCCGTGGAGCATGGCCAGCACGTCGGTTGCCGCCTCATAGCGCTCGGGGATCGGCCGCGGCGGATTGCCTTCAACCACGCCTTCGCTGCCGAAATCTTCCGAGATCAGGAAGCCGTGGTCGAGATCGACATGGTGGATCTTCGGCGCGGAAATTCCTTGCGCGCGCAGGCCCTCGTCGATCGCGACGAACGGTTTGATGTTCTCGGCGAGATGCACCGCGGCGCTGTAGGACTTGCCATTGTAGATCGCAGCGCCATCGGGGCGCTGCGGCGAGTTCATGAGGATGACGATGCCGTCGTCGCGGAACAGGCGCGCATAGGAGCGCGTCGAGGCATCACCCGCCATGCGTCTGCGGCCAGCGTCGAGATAGCCTGACGCGTCGAGGAATTCGCGCAGGGACTTCAGCCGCGCAATGGTCGCGGCGCTCTTGCCGTAGCCGGTGATGTCGGCGGCGCGCGCCGTCGATCCCAGCTCCGGGCGATGCGTCAGCGCGATATCGATGCGGTCTTCGGGCATCGCCGATGGCGCGCGCTCGGGCCATTCGATCAGCACCAGCGTGGCGTCGGGCAAGGGCGACAGCCCGATCTCCTCGAGCTCGCTTTCGCCCTCGACGCGATAGAGGTCGGCGTGCATTACCGCGAACGCCGGCAGCTCGTAGCCCTGCACCAGCGTGAAGGTCGGGCTCGGCACTTCCAGCTCGTCATCGCCGGCGAGATAGCGGATCAGGCTGCGCGCGGCCGCGGTCTTCCCGGCGCCGAGATCGCCTGTCAGCGTGATGGTGTCGCCGGGGCCGATCAGCAGCGCGAGGTCGGCCATCAATTGCGCAGTCGCCGTCTCGTCTTGGAGCGCAACGGAGAGTGTGGCTGGTTCGCTCATTCGGCGGCGTCGCGATGCGCCGCCTGGTCTGTCGGGAAGTCGCAAGTGACGACCGTGCCTTTGCCGACGACCGAATCCACCTGCACCTTGCCGCCATGCAGCTCGACGAAGGAGCGCACCAGCGACAGGCCGAGCCCGGCGCCGCGATGACGCGAGCCCTGGGAGCGGCTTTCGAACCAGTTGAACACCTTGTCCTTCATGTCGGCGGGTATTCCAGGTCCGGAATCTGTCACAATGAAGACCACGCTGTGCTCGGTGCGGCGCGCGCTGATGCCGACGGTGGAATCCTGCGGCGAGAAGCCGACTGCGTTGGCGAGCAGATTATAGAGCACCTGCACCACGCGCTTCTCGTCCCCGATGAAGCTGCCGACGTTGGGCGCGATTTCGACCTTGAGGCGGATGCGGTCGGTGGCGAGCCGGTCCTGGATGCCTTCGGCGGCGAGCTCGATGGTCTTGCTGACGTCGACCGGGCCGAGCTCCAGCTTCATGGCCCCGGCGTCGATGGTGGCGAGATCGAGGATGTTGTTGGTCAGCGCCAGCAGCGCGTTGGTCGATTTGGTGACGTAGTCGAGATATTCGGCCTGCTTCGGCGTCAGCGGCCCGGTCGAGGGGTCGCTGAGGAAATGCGCGAAGCCGATGATGGTGGTGAGCGGCGAGCGCAGCTCGTAGGAGACGTGGTGGACGAAATCCACCTTCATCTGGTCGGCGGCTTCCAGCGCCTCGTTGCGCTCGCGCAGCGCGCGCTCGACGTTCTCGGTGTCGGTGATGTCGAGGAAGGTCAGCATGGTGGCGCCGTCGTGCAGCGGACGGATCATGCCGTCGAGCACGCTGCCGTCCTTGCGCTCCAGCTTCAGCGGTACGTCGGCGCGGTTCTCGATCGAGGTGATGGCCTCGCGGATCTGGCGCCAGACCGCGGGGTCGTCGAACAGCTGGTGGCACCAGCCTTCGACGGTCTGGATGTGCGGCTCCTCGCGCATGGAATCGTTCGAGAGCTTCCACATCCTCAGGAACGCCGGATTGAACAGCTGCGCCTTGCCGTTGCTGCCGAACACGGCGACGCCCTCGGCGAGGCTGTCGAGCGTCTCGCGCTGGACCCGGATCATGCCGTCGAAGCGGCGGGCGAGTTCGAGGCTTTCGGTGACGTCGTCGAACAGATAGGTGACGCCGCCCTCGGGATTGGGCGTGGTGACGACGGACAGCGCGCGGCCATCGGGCAGGTACCAGGTGTCCTTGGCGGCCTCGACCGCGCGATAGGCCTCGTGCAGCTTGGCCTTCCAGGCGCGGAAGTCCGGTTGCTCCGGCAATTTGCGCGCGGCGCGGAGCTGGTCGAGCACGCTGGAATCGTCGGGGTGGGTGTCGAGGAAGCTGCGGTCGAGATCCCACAGCCGGCGGTAGGAATCGTTGTAGAAGGCGAGCCGGCGCTGGCCGTCGAACACGGCAACGCCTGACGAGAGCTGGTCGAGCGTGCGGCGATGCGCCTCCGCCATCCGCACCAGCGCCGCGCTCAGCGCATCGGCCTCGCTGGCATCGATCGCGACGCCGACGCTGCCATGGCCGACATTGACGGCGCGCACGTCGTACATGCGCCGCTCGCCGCCGATCACGATCGGCAGGCGCGAGGTAAAGCTCGCAGCCTCTTTCAGGCCGCGCTCCATGGCGGTGCGGTCGGCGCTGTCGAGCAGCTCGAGCTTGCGGTCCTGGGCGTCAGCGATGCTGGTCGCCTCGGTGGCGCGGACATAGGCCGGGTTGGCAAAGGTCAGCGCGCCGTTCTCGCCCTTGGCCCAGATCGGCCACGGGCTAGCTGCGGCGAAGCCGCGCAGCATCTCGGTTTCGTCGGAGAGCGCCCTGTAGCGCAGATTGGTCTCGGCCAGGTCCCGCCGCAGACCGGACAATTCGCGAATCCGGACAATGGCCTGGCCGCCGATGGCGCGGCCGATCGCTTCCAGCGTATGGCCGTTGGCGGTGGTCAGCGTCAGCTGGAAACCGTCGCCGCGTTCGCGCAAGTGATCGACGGCGTGATCCATCTGCAGCGCCGGTTCCGGCGGCAGCCAGGTTCCAAAGGCGAGCACGCGCTGCGGCGACGAATCACGCGGCAGCACCATGGAGATGTCGCCGGAGATCTGCGCGCGATCGTCGCCGGCCGGCCAGGAGATCAGGACCTGCGGTTCGGCGAACAGCAGCGCGCCGAAGCGGTCGGCCTGCAACTGGAGTTCCCTGATTCGCCCGCGCAACGCCGCCTCGCTCTTGGCGGTGCGCACGCGCGTGCGCATCAAGAGGATCGCGGCCATGACCGAGAAGCCGAGCAAGGCCAGCGCGGTGGCCAGCACCGCGAGCTCCTGCCGGTTGAAATCCAGCAATATCGAGAGTGTGTCGACAAGGTCGGAGGCTTTCGCCGGCTCAGCCGGCAGCAGCGCTGCGAGAGCGCCTCCCAACAAGCCGTTGCGCGCCAACGATGTGCACGACAACAGCGTCCGACGCATCGACACGATCACGCCTGACATAGTTGCCCCAAGACCGCACGAATTTACGCGCGGCGACCCCCGCCGCGCGCGAATCAAAAGACAATACCCTCACCGCGACTCCACCGGTAAGAGTCCAGATCGTGAACGCAAAGGCGGTCTTACAAAAATGCCGAGTGTGGAGTTCCGGCGTCACGGGATTCTGCGGGTGAGATGCGCGTCAGCCGATGCGGATGAGACTCGATCGCGCTCCAACGCAGGTAGGTTCCCTCCCCCCTTGTGGGGGAGGGTTAGGGAGAGGGGTAGCCAAGCAAAAGGTGCTGATGATGCAGCGCTAGCGGGACGGCGGAGAGAATCCTCGTGTGGCCCCCCTCCCTGCCCCTCCCCCACAAGGGGGGAGGGAACGGAGAGAGCGCCGCGGTCGATTGAGCTCGATGCGACCTACCGACCCGTCGACCCAAACCCACCGGCGCCGCGATCGGTCGAGGACAGTGTGGCCACGGGAACCAGCGTGGCCTGAAGCACCGGCGCGATCACCATCTGCGCGATGCGCTCGCCGCGCTTGATCACGAACGGGCTGGCGCCGTGGTTGATCAGGATCACCTTGATCTCGCCGCGATAGTCGGCGTCGATGGTGCCGGGCGTGTTCAGCACGGTGACGCCGTGCTTGGCGGCAAGCCCGGAGCGCGGTCGCACCTGGGCCTCATGTCCCGGCGGCAAGGCAATCGCCAGCCCGGTCGGCACCAGCGCGTATTGGCCCGGCGCGAGCGTGATCGGCTCGCCCTCCGGCACCGCCGCCATCAAATCGAGGCCGGCGGCCTGCGCGGTTTGATAGGCCGGCAGGGCCAAGCCTTCCGCATGGGGCAGGCGCTGCAGTTCGACCGTGACTTTGTTGCTCAAGATGCCGGCTCCGGAGATTTCTTGGTCGCGCTTTTCACGATATGCGCGACCAGCTCGATGGCGACCTGTTCCTTGGTCATGACAGGCCAGGAATCAACTGTGATCTCGTTGTTATTCTCGGCATTCTTGCTGATGAGGTGCACGGTGTTGCGGTCGCCGCCCATCACGCCTGTGGCGGGCGAGACGTCGTTGGCGACGATCCAGTCGCAGCCCTTGCGGGCGAGCTTGGTCTTGGCATTCTCGATGAGATGCTCGGTCTCGGCGGCGAAGCCGATCACCAGCGGAGGGCGCTTTTCAGTGAGCTTGGAGATCGTGGCGAGGATATCGGGGTTCTCGACCAGCTGAAGCGGCGGCATGCCGGCTGACGTCTTCTTCAGCTTCTGCTCGCCTTCATTGGCGACGCGCCAGTCGGCGACGGCGGCGGCGAAGATCGCGATGTCGGCGGGCAGCGCGGATTGCACCTGCTCCAGCATTTGCCGCGCCGATTCCACGTGCTTCACCGTGACGCCGGCGGGATCATCGAGATCGACCGGGCCGCTCACCAGGACCACCTCGGCGCCCGCGGCCTGCGCAGCGGCGGCAATGGCAAAGCCCTGCTTGCCGGAGGAGCGATTGGCGATATAGCGCACCGGATCGATCGGCTCGTGGGTGGGTCCCGCCGTGATCAGCACGCGCTTGCCGGCGAGCGGCCGCGGCACCGGCGGCCGCAGCAGTTTGTCGGCAGCGTTGGCGATCTCGATGGCTTCCGACATGCGGCCGATGCCGGCTTCGCCGGCTTCGGCCATCTCGCCGGAATTGGGGCCGATCAGCACCACGCCGTCGCGCTGCAGCTGCGCGACGTTGCGGCGGGTGGCGGCGTTGTTCCACATCAGCGGATTCATCGCCGGGGCCAGCAGGATTTTTCTGTTGGTCGCGAGCAGGATCGCGCTGGCGAGATCGTCGGCATGGCCGTTCGCCATCTTCGCCATCAAATCGGCGGTGGCCGGCGCCACCACGATCAGATCGCAGTCGCGCGCCAGCCGGATATGGCCGGCGTCGAACTCGCTCTGGGGGTCGAACAGGTCGGTATGGACGCGCTCATGCGACAGCGCGCTTGCAGCCATCGGCGTGACGAATTGCTGCGCCGCGTTGGTCAGCACGCAGCGGACCTCGATGCGGCGCTCCTTCAGCCGGCGGATCAGATCGAGCGACTTGTAGGCGGCGATGCCGCCCCCGATGATCAGGGTGACGCTGGCCTCGGGGAGGGCGCCGGTGCGCTGGGGCGCCGGGACGCTGGATGGTGCGGGAGGCGCGGAAAACGGCGTCAGCGGCTCCTCGCGGCCCTCGATCAGCTCCCGCAGGATGACTCGGACCTCTTCCTCCACCGACCGGCGATTCCTCGCCGACCGCAGCCGCAAATAGGTTTTGACGGCGTCGTCGAGCTTGCGGATGGTCAGGCTTGCCATGACGCCCCTCCAGCACGGAATGATAGCGATGCTATCACCCGCGTGATTGCAATGCAATCACGCTTTTGGAGATCAGAGATTCCGGACAGCGATCAGGATGCCGATGAAGGTCACGGCGATGATCCAGACTGCCACGGTGCGCCAGCGGTTCTTGCGGCCCTCGCTGCGTCCCATCGCGGCGATGCTCTCCGGCGACAGCCCGATGCCTTCCCGCGTCATGGTCTCGAGCTGCTCCAGCACCTTAACCGAGCGCTCGGCGATGTCGGGCAGGCGCATCAGCACCTTGGCGAGCTCGCCGCCGCCGGCGAGCGCGCCCTGCACCCGGCCGATGGGTCCGAGATTGCGCTCGATCCATTCGCGCACGACGGGGTCGGCGACCTTCCAGATGTCGAGCCTGGGATCGAAGCCGCGCGCGACGCCTTCGACCACCACCATGGTCTTCTGCAGCAGGATCAGCTCGGGCCGCGTCGTCATGTCGAACAGGCCGGTGACCTCGAGCAGCAGCGTCAGCAGCCGCGCCATCGAGATTTCCTCGGCGGTGCGGTTGTGGATCGGCTCGCCGATGGCGCGGATGGCCTGCGCGAAATTCTCCACCGAATGATGTGCGGGCACGTAGCCCGCCTCGAAATGCACCTCGGCGACGCGGCGATAGTCGCGCGTGATGAAGCCGAGCAGGATTTCGGCGAGGAAGCGCCGCTCCTTCATGCCGAGCCGGCCCATGATGCCGAAATCGACCGCGACGAGGCGGCCGGCGTCATCGAGGAACAGATTGCCCGGATGCATGTCGGCGTGGAAGAAGCCGTCGCGCAGCGCGTGGCGCAGGAAGCTCTGGATGATCTTGCGGCCGAGATCGGGCAGGTCGACCTGCGCTTCTTCGAGACGCTTGTGGTCGTTCAGCGCGATGCCGTCGATCCACTCCATCGTCAGCACGTTGTGGGTGGTGCGGTCCCAGTCGACGGCAGGCACGCGAAAATCAGGATCGTCCTGCGTGTTCTCCGCCATTTCCGACAGCGCCGCAGCCTCGAGCCGCAGGTCCATCTCCATCGCGACGGAGCGCGACATGGTGTTGATGACCTCGACCAGGCGCAGGCGCCGCGCCTCGGCCGAATAGGTCTCGGCCTTGTGTGCGACGTAGAAGAAATCGGAGAGATCCCGGCGGAAACGCGCCGCCACGTTCGGCCTGAGCACCTTGATCGCGACGGCCCGGCGAATGCCGTCGCGCTCGACCTCGCCGCGATGCACCTGCGCGATCGAGGCGGCCGCGACCGGCGGTCCGAAGCTGGCGAACACATCCGTCAGCGGCCGTTCCAGCGACGTGGTGATCGCAGCCTCCGCTTCGGCCTGCGAGAAAGGCGGCAGCCGGTCCTGCAGGCTTTCGAGATCGCGCGCCATGACGACGCCGACGACGTCAGGGCGTGTGGCCAGGAACTGCCCGAGCTTGAGATAGGCCGGGCCCATCCGCGTCAGGGCGCGCGAGATCCGCGGGCCGTGCTTGGCGCCGCGGCGTTCGACCAGACGCGCAAGCTTCAGCGCGAGCTGTCCTGGCGGCGGCACCAGGCTGGGATCGACGGAGCCGAACACGCCCTCGCGCGCAAACACGAACGCGGCGCGGATCAGGCGCGAAATGTGGGTGATGGCAGAGATCACAAACGCCAGCCCGAATGCAGTGAGACGATGCCGCCGGTCAGTGTCTGCCAGCCGACGCGGGAGAAGCCGGCCTCGCGGATCATGTCGGCGAACACGTTCGGCTTCGGAAACCTGCGGATCGATTCGACGAGATATTGGTAGGATTCGGCATCGCCCGTAACCATGCGGCCGAGCGGCGGGATCACCTTGAACGAGAACAAATCGTAGAGCTTGTCGAGCCCGGGCATCTCGACGGTGGAGAATTCCAGGCACAGGAAACGGCTGCCGGGTTTCAGCACCCGATAGGCCTCGCGCAGCGCCTTGTCGATCTGCGGCACGTTGCGGATGCCGAAAGCGATCGTATATGCGTCGAAGCTGCGGTCGGCGAAGGCGAGCGCTTCGGCATTGCCCTCGACGAAATCGACCTGGGTCTCGAGGTGGCGCTTGGCGGCACGCTCGCGGCCCACCGCCAGCATGTCGGAATTGATGTCGCAGACGGTGGCGTGAAAGCCGGGACCCGCCGCCTTGGCGGCGCGGAACGAGATGTCACCGGTGCCGCCGGCGACGTCGAGCAGTTTGAACGGCCGGTCGCTTCGCGGCGGATCCAGCGCGTTGATCATGATGTCCTTCCAGATCCGGTGCAGGCCACCGGACATCAGGTCGTTCATCAGATCATAGCGCGACGCCACGCTGTGAAACACATCGTTCACCAGCGTCTGCTTGTCCCCCAGGGGAACGTCTTTGAAGCCAAAATGCGTGGTTTCGCCCGGCCGATCCATTACTCTACTCCACTGGGCGGACCATAGCCCGCCCGCCGCAATGGCGCTATCACACCGCCCTCATAAGGTGAATGCCTGACCATGCCTGAATTGCCCGAAGTCGAGACCGTCCGCCGCGGCCTTCAGCCCGTCATGGAGGGGGCCAAAATCGTCGTCGCGGAGGCTCGCAGGCCGGATTTGCGCTTTCCGTTCCAGCCGGACTTCGTGGCCCGGCTCCAGGGGCAGATCGTCACGGGCCTCGGCCGCCGTGCAAAATATCTCATGGCCGATCTCGCCTCCGGCGACGTGCTGTTGATGCATCTGGGCATGTCGGGCTCGTTTCGCGTCATCAAGCCGGACAACGAGGCCGCGCCTGGCGAGTTTCACTATCCCAGGGGCAAGGACTCCGCGCATGACCATGTGCTGTTTCGGATGTCCTCGGGCGCCGACATCGTCTTCAACGATCCCAGGCGCTTCGGTTACATGAAAGTGATTGCGCGCAACGCGCTCGAAGACGAGCCGTTGCTGCGCGACCTCGGCCCCGAGCCGCTCGGCAACGAGTTCGATGCCGCGATGCTGGCGCGCGCCTGCGCAGGGAAGGCGACGAGCCTGAAGGCCGCGCTGCTCGACCAGCGCGTGGTCGCAGGGCTCGGCAACATCTATGTCTGCGAAGCGCTGCACCGCTCGCATTTGTCGCCGCGTCGCATCGCCGCGACGTTGTCGACGAAGGCCGGACAACGCAAGGGCGTTGCCGGGGGCGAGCCGACCGATCACGCCAAGCGCCTGGTCGGCGCGATCCACACCGTGCTGAACGATGCCATCAAGGCCGGCGGCTCGTCACTCCGCGACCATCGCCAGACCTCAGGCGAGCTCGGCTATTTCCAGCATTCCTTCAAGGTCTACGACCGCGAAGGCGAGGTCTGCAAGACGCCGCGCTGCGGCGGCACCATCAAGAGGTTCGTCCAGAACGGACGCTCGACGTTCTGGTGCCCGAAATGTCAGAAGTGAGAGGGACCGCAGCCGGAAGACTGTGAACCTCTGGGACGACCAACCAATAGAGCACCTTAGCTCGCGAACAGCCGTTTTGCCTGACGAGTAAGACGTCTGGGGGCCGTCGCCGCGGCAACTCGGCTGACCGCGGTTCTACTGTGCATGGGGTTGTTTTCGACAAAACGCGAAGCGAAGCAATCCGGCCGGGCTGGGGGCCGGATTGCTTCGTCGCTTGGGCTCATTCACCGGACGGCGAAGAGCCTTGGGCCTCGAGCGATTGCCCCGCTCAGGACGCCAGAGTGTTGGTTTCGTCCGCAGCGAGCTCGCTGGCCGCATGCAGCATCCCGTCGGCCGCCGACATGACCTGGTCGATCAGGGCATTGGTGGTGGCCTCGAGCTCGAGACGGGTCTCGATCCAGCGCCAGAGGCCGCGGATCTCCTCGGTCGACTTGCCGTTCGGGGCGAATTCGCTGACGGCGAGGCCTGATGCGAGCGAGTCCTGATGATCATTGCGCATCACGATCAACGGGCGCGCGAGCACGTCAGCGAGATCGAGCGCGGCTTCCTCGGCGAGCGCGCTCGCGGCATTGTCGATGCGTTGGCCGCGGATCGGCGTCTGGTTCAGCACGAAGCTGTAGGGACGCTTCCAGGCGCGCGCGACGCTGAGGGTGGAGACGGTCGCCTCGATGTCGGCGACGCTCGGGCGGGCCGGGATCAGGCAGAGGTCCGAGTAGCGGATCGCAGCAGTGGTCGCTGCGGAAAGGCCGGCGGCGGTGTCGACGATCGCGAGCTGGAGGCCGCTGTCGGCCAGCATCTTCAGCCGCGGTGCGAAATCGGCGGAGTGATAGATCGGCTCGACGACGATATCGTCGTTGTTGCGGCGGCGCTGCCAGTTGGAGAGGGTGCCCTGCGGGTCGGTCTCGATCAGGCGGACGGTGAAGCCGGCCTGCTTGGCAGCCAGCGCGAGGCCGACGGCGAGCGTGCTCTTGCCGCTGCCGCCCTTTTGGGTGGCCAGTACGATCGTGTGCATGGGAAGATCAATCCTTTGGAGTGCTTGGGTCTTACGGGTAACGCCACGCGAACGTGCATCGCTTCTTGATGCTGAGCTCTTCTCGCTCAGGACGTGCCTTGCCCGATCCAAAGGGGACCGCGGATGTCCGAATCAACGCTGACGATGATGGCAGAATCGGGAATGCCAGCTAATCCGTACCAATACTGGACCCGTATTCGCGCGTATGATGTGCTTGCCGCAGTGAACAAGAAAGGCGAGCGGCATGGGCGGCAACTGGCGCGAACGGACGGCAACCAGCTTCGAATGTCAGAAGATGCCGGCGGTCTCGAGCCGCGGCATGGTGGTCAGCAATCATCCGCTCGCCTCCAGCGCCGGTGCCGAGATGCTGGCCGCCGGCGGCAACGCCATCGATGCCGCGATCGCGACGCTGTTCACGCTGACAGTGGTCGAGCCGATGATGGTCGGCATCATCGGCGGCGGCATGGCGCATATCCGCCTCGCCGATGGCAGCCACCGCGTCATCGATGGCCAGAGCGCCGTCCCTGCTTCGATGCGTGACACCACCTACACATCCAAGCCAGGCTCGGCGCACGACGTGTTCGACACCGTCGGCAACGAGAACCTCAACGGCCCGAAGGCGGTTGCGACGCCGGGCTCGTTGAAAGCCTGGTGCGAGACGCTGCAAAGGTTCGGCACCATGTCGCTGGCCGACGTCATGCAGCCGGCGATCAAGCACGCCGCGCGCGGCTATGCCGCCACGCCTTACCTGCACGAATGCATCAGCGAGTGCGCCGCCGAGATGCGCAAGGACAAGCCGATCGCCGCGATCTATCTGCCCGATGGGGAGCCGCTCAAGGTCGGCGAACGCGTGGTGCAATCGGAATATGCCGAGACGCTCCGTCATATTGCCGATCATGGCGAGGCGGCCCTCTACGGAGGGCCGCTCGGCGATATCCTCGTCGACTACATGGAGAAATCAGGCGGTTTCATCCGCCGCAACGATCTCGCCAACTACAGGACCGTCGAGCGGCTGCCGATCCGCGCCTGTTATCGCGGCTGGACCATTTTCGGTCCCCCGCCGCCGGCGGCTTCTGGCGTGCATATCACGCAGATGCTGAACATCCTGGAAGGCTACGACATCGGCGCCCTCGGCTTCGGAACGTCAGAGACCATCCATTACCTCGCCGAAGTCCTGAAGATCGCCTTCGCCGATCGTGCCGCCGCCAGCGGCGATCCCGATTACGTCGGCGTGCCCGTAGAGAAGCTGACCTCGAAGGCTTACGCCGAGGAGCGCCGTCGTACGATCGATCCGGCGCGGGCGCAGGCCTTTGGCGCCGGGGTGACGCAGCTCGAAAGCGCGCATACCACGCATCTAACGGCGGCAGACAGTTTCGGCAACGTGGTCGCGACCACCCAGACCATCAACAATCTCTTTGGCGCCAAGATCATGATCCCGGGTCTCGGGGCGATCGCCAACAATTACATGAACCTGTTCGATCCGCGGCCGGGCCATGCGCTGTCGCTGGCGCCGGGCAAGCGCGTCACGACCTCGATGTCGCCGATGATGGCGCTCCGCGAAGGCAAGCTGCGCTACGCGCTGGGCCTGCCCGGAGGCAAACGCATCTTCCCAAGCGCGATGCAGGCGCTGCTCAATCTGATCGATCATGGCATGAGCCTGCAGGAGGCGGTCGAGGCGCCGCGGGTCTGGACCGAAGGCAATGCGCTCGAGGTCGAGCAGACCATCCCCGAGAGCGTCCGCACAAAGCTCACAGCGCTTGGCCACAAGGTGCTGCCGGTCGCGACGGTCGCCGGCGGCATGAACGGGATCGCCTTCCATGACGACGGCACCATGACGGGCGCCGCCTGCTGGCGGGCGGATGGCACGCCGGTCGGAATTTCGGGTGGTCTTGCGAAGAGCGGGATCAGGTTCAGGCTGAGTTAGGTTTCATGCCCGGACGTAGCGCAGCGCGAAGCGGTGGGCTGCTGAGCCGGGGCTCAGAAATCCACCAACACAGCGCATGAGGATGCTTGGGTCCCGGCTCTGCGCAGCAACGCTAAGCGTTGCAGCGCGTCCGGGACACGAAAGCTATTTCCGCACGCAGATGACACGCACGACGGCGGCTTTCGCGTCCGTCGACGCGCCGTTCGCAGCGACCGCGTTCGCTTTCAGGAAATCGCGCACCGTATCCGCCGAGACCATCACCGCTTGCGATGGCGGCACTGAAGTCGTGGGGCCCGCAACCATTGCCGGTTTCAGCAGCGCGATGCCGGCGAATTTGCCGTCGCCGTCCATGGCCGGGCTGCCGGAGAAGCCGACCGCGGGCGGAGGCGAGAGCGCAGAATCGCTCGTCGTCACCGGCGCCAGCGCGCCCTTGAGGCTCGACACGCCTGCCGCGCCGCCCTGGCTCTGCGGATCGGCGATGCCGACGATATCGACACTCGTCTTCACAACGCCGCTTGCGAGGCTGAGCGGCTTCAGGCCGCGTGCGCCATAGATGTGCAGCAGCGCGAGATCGTGCTCCTTGTCCTCGGCGAGACGATCGGCATTGCCGTAGCCGCCGATGGTGATGGCGAGGCAAGAGTCGGTGACGAGACGATCCGTGACGATCGCGCCGTCGTCGCTGACGACGATGCCGGTGCCGTATTCGACAGTCTTGCGCGGCGGCGGCCCGGCCTGTGGCCCCGACGGAAACGCGTTGAATGCGCTCGACATCGCGATCACGACCGGCTCGACCGTGTTCTCCATGGCCTGGTCGTACAGAATGGTCATGATGCGGACTTCGTCGCCTCTAGAGGTGCCGCGCACGTAAAACTTCTTCAGACCCTGCAACCCTGAAAGCACGAAGAAGTCGGGCTTCACCACGGTGTAGTCGATCTTGCGCCCCGCTGGCTCCTTCTTCTCGGCGTCCGCGAGTTTTGCGGTGGTCGGGTTCGCCTCCTTGCGGCGGCTGAGCAGCACCTGCACCGTTCCGGTCGGTGAGGTCCATTTCGAGCCGTTGGCATCGGTGGCCTGTTGCGGCACCAGCTTCGAGGGAATGCCGAGCCGCGCGCCGCTGGTCATCTCGGTCACGATCTTCCAGCCGACGCTGTCCTGCTTGCGCCTTGCGGTCTCGGCGAGGGCGGCGCGCTCCTGCGGATTGAGCACACCGGTCGGCTTACCGCCCTTGGCTTTCTGGTATTCCTTGATGGCGTCGACCATGCGCGAGCTGACGTCGCCGGTGATGGCGCCGTTATATTGACCGACCCAGGCGAGGTCGGATTGCAGCGATAGCCGCTCGGCCTGCGCCATCGCGTCGGCCGTTTCCGACGGCGTTTGCACGGCGGGCGGCTTGATCGGGGTGGTCTGGACCACCTTCGGCTTGGCGCCGGGGACCTGCGGCGCCGTCATCTGGGCGTTCGCGCCTGTGGCAGACGCCAACATCAGTGTTGCCGCAAGCATCGATCTCATGACAAATCCAGCCAGCCCATTGAACGCGCTGCCATTGAAGCACATCTCGTTGGTCGCGAACAATCTCGGGGTGGTTCAGGAGTAAGAGACGGTGCTGAGCCCGGACGAACTCGAACGCTATGCCCGCCATATCGTGCTGCGCGATGTCGGTGGTCCCGGTCAGGCCGCGCTGAAGCGGGCTTCCGTGCTGGTGATCGGCGCCGGCGGTCTCGGCGCGCCTGCGCTGATGTATCTGGCCGCCGCGGGCGTCGGCACGCTCGGCGTGGTCGATGACGACGTTGTGTCGCTGTCCAACCTGCAACGCCAGGTGATCCACACCACGCCTGACATCGGCCGGCACAAGGTCGAGAGCGCGGCCGAGCGGATCGCCGAGCTCAATCCGCATGTCCGTTTCGTCGGTCACGCGACCTGGCTCAATGCCGACAACGCGCTCGACCTGATCGGCGACTACGATCTCGTGCTCGATGGTTCCGACAATTTCTCGACGCGCTATCTGGTCTCGGACGCCTGCTTCTTCGCGAAGCGCCCGCTGATCACGGCGGCGCTCGGCACCTTCGACGGTTCGCTCACGACGATCCGCGCGCACGAGACCAACGAACAGGGCGAATTCAATCCGACCTATCGGTGCCTGTTTCCGGAGGCGCCGCCGCCGGGCACCGTGCCGGCTTGCGCCGAGGCCGGCGTCATGGGCGCGCTTGCCGGCGTGATGGGCTCGATGATGGCGCTGGAGGCGATCCGCGAGATCGTCGGTTTCGGTGAGGGCCTGGTCGGCCGCCTGCTGATGATCGATGCGCGCGCAATGCGCTTCGAGACCTTGCGCTATGCGCGCGATCCAGCCAATCCGCTCAATGGCGATGGGCCCGTGATCGCCGATCTCAGCGCCCATCGCGACTGAGCGCGATAGGTCTTTGCGACCTACAGCATGCTCGGCAGCACCCGGTCCGGCGGCTTGTGTGCGTCGAGGAAGGTGCGAATGTTGATGATCACCTTCTCCCCCATCTCGACCCGGCCCTCGATCGTGGCCGAGCCCATATGCGGCATCAGGGTCACCTTGCCGGCCTTCGCAAGCCGCACCAGCTTCGGATTGACCGCGGGCTCGTGCTCGTAGACGTCGAGGCCGGCGCCGGCGATCTCGCCGCCTTCGATCAGCTTGATCAGCGTGTCTTCGTCGGTGACCTCGCCGCGCGCGGTGTTGACGATGTAGGCGTCCTTGCGGATCAGCTTCAGCCGCCGCGCCGACAACAGATGATAGGTCGCCGGCGTGTGCGGGCAGTTCACCGAGATGATGTCCATCCGCGCCAGCATCTGGTCGAGACTTTCCCAATAGGTCGCGCCGAGCTCTTCGGCGATGACAGGCGCGACGGGACGGCGGTTGTGATAGTGGATCTGCAGGCCGAAGGCGCGGGCGCGGCGCGCAACCGCCTGGCCGATGCGGCCCATGCCGATGATGCCGAGGCGCTTGCCTCCGATGCGGTGACCGAGCATCCAGGTCGGCGACCAGCCCGCCCAGGGTTTTCCTTCGGTCAGCACCGAGGCGCCCTCGATCATTCGGCGCGGCACGGCCAGGATCAGCGCCATGGTCATGTCGGCGGTGTCTTCGGTCAGCACCTTCGGCGTGTTGGTAACGGTGATGCCGCGGGCATGCGCAGCTGCGACGTCGATATTGTCGACGCCGTTACCGAAATTCGCGATCAGGCGCAGCTTGCAGTCGGGCTGGTTGACGATGTCGGCACTGATGTGATCGGTGACCGTCGGAACCAGGATGTCGGCGGTGCGCGCGGCTTCGGCGATCTGCTCGGCCGACATCGGCGTATCGTCGAGATTGATGCGCGCGTCGAACAGTTCGCGCATCCGGGTCTCGATCGAGTCCGGCAGCTTGCGCGTCACGACGACGAGGGGCTTTTTCTTCACCGACATGTCCTGCCCTCATGAGGCGTTGCAGGCCGCCTTTGTCGCCAAAGGCCGGCCGTTGAGGCCTCATTAACCCGGTTGTTCGACACTGGCCTTGCCGTGTCGTCCCCGGCGTTTCCTTCAAGCTTTCCCCCGATTTCCGGCCGGAAAATCGGGGCAAACTGGTTGTTCATGCGTCCGTCCTCTCTAGCAGAAGGCCGGGCCAAGACAAGAACCAGGACTAAGGCTCCGGGAACACCCGCGTGGGGCGGGAGAGGGGATGCGGCAGGGTTTGGAATTTGGGGAGAGGATCCGGTTCAGCCGGGTCTTCGACAGGAGACGGGTTAATGGCGTTGGGGCGTTTTTGTTCGGTGATGGCGCTCGTTTGCACCTGGTGGAGCGCTTCGGTCGGCCCCTCGCATTCGGCCAAGGACGCCACCCCGCAGACCGCCAGCGGTCTGCCGGTGCCGCGCTATGTCAGCCTGAAATCGGATCACGTGAACGTCCGCGCCGGCCCGACCAAGGACAATGACGTGGCCTGGGTCTACACCCGCGCCGGCCTGCCGGTCGAAATCACGGCCGAGTTCGAGAATTGGCGGCGGGTCCGCGATTCCGAAGGTGCCGAGGGCTGGGTCTATCATTCGCTGCTGTCGGGCCGCCGCACTGCGGTGGTCACCATGAAGCACAAGGACGAGCTCGCGCCGATCTATGATCGCGCCGATCCGGACAGCGCGGTTGCCGCAAAGCTCCAGGCTGGCGTCGTCACGCAGGTGAAAAAGTGCACGACCAGCTGGTGCCACGTCACCGGCGCCGGGTTTGACGGCTGGATCCAGCAGGAGCGCCTCTGGGGCGTTTACGCCGACGAGCAGGTGAATTGACGGCTTGACAATGGCCGGGACGTCTCGCGTGAAGACGCGCTTCGCGCTTCTGCCCGGTCCTGACGATCAAACTAGCGATTGAACGATCTCAGCGCTTCTTGCGCAGCCGCACGACCATGTCGATGCGTGAGATTTCGTAACCCTCCGGCACCTCCGGCATCTTGGACAGCGCCAGATGCGGATCCTCGATGTCGACCAGCTCGTGGCTGTTCTCGAGATAATAATGGTGATGGGTGGTGACGTTGGTATCGAAATAGGTCTTGGTGCCGTCGACGCTGACCTGGCGCAGCAGACCGGCGTCGGTCAGCTGATTCAGCGTGTTGTAGACGGTTGCGAGCGACACCGGGACCTTGGCCAGGGTCGCTTCCTCGTAGAGCATTTCAGCCGTGAGGTGGCGTGCACCCTTACCGAACAACAGCCAGCCCAGCGCCATGCGCTGGCGCGTCGGACGCAGGCCCGCGGACTGCAGCATTTCGTTGACGTCGTGCCAAGGGCAGCCGGTCAGAGCCGGCTGGCGGCCGGCCAGTAGGGCGGCATGGACGTCGTCGTGGCGAAGGGGCGCGTTGTTCTCGCTCATTTCCAAAATTCGGGCACGCGTGGACTCTATCTACCTGCAATATATGGACGGATAGATGCAGATGCAAGTTTCTCGCAACTAGAGTGGTTCTAATTAGCGAGGGAACCGCGCCCGAGCCTCGTCATTTTACCTTCATGAGATCGCTTTGCCACCGAAATGCCCTGTGTTAGAGAGCGCCCGGTTCCGCTTAGCCTGGTGTGGCGCGGCCGGGCAATTGAGGCCGGGTTCGCAAGTCTATGTGTGCAGGTCCATCCGGGCTCGGCATTCGCGCCTGCTGACGACGGCAAGAGGCGTTGCTTTCCGGACGAAACGGGGCCCATTTTTGCCAGAAACGCCGATCAATCGGGGTTAGAATAGAGGCTTCTGCATGCTGAACAGGCGCAACGGTTACGAATACGAAGATCTGCTGGCATGCGCCCGCGGCGAGATGTTCGGCCCGGGCAATGCACAGCTGCCGCTGCCGCCGATGCTGATGTTCGACCGCATCACGGAAATCAACGACGATGGCGGCGAGTTCGGCAAGGGACTGGTGCGCGCCGAACTCGACGTGAAGCCGGACCTCTGGTTCTTCGGCTGCCACTTCAAGAACGATCCCGTCATGCCCGGCTGCCTCGGCCTCGATGCGCTCTGGCAAATGGTCGGCTTCTATCTCGGCTGGACCGGAGGCGAAGGTCGTGGCCGTGCACTTGGCCTCAACGAATTAAAGTTCAGCGGCCAGGTGCTGCCCGAGGCCCGCAAGGTTGTGTACAACGTCGATATCAAGCGCGTGATGCGTTCAAAGCTCGTGCTCGGCATCGCCGACGGATGGCTTTCGGTCGATGACCAGATTATTTATCGCGCCAAGGATCTGAAGGTCGGACTGTTCAAGCAGGGCACGAGCCTGGGCTAGGCGTATTATCAAGCATTACCAAGAAGACAACGATTTAGGCGAGGCTGTCATGAGGCGGGTTGTGGTCACCGGGATGGGTATCGTCTCGTCGATCGGAAACAACACCCAGGAAGTGCTTGCAAGCCTTCACGAGGCGAAGTCGGGCATTTCGCGGGCGGAGAAATATGCCGAGCTCGGCTTCCGTTCGCAGGTGCAAGGTGCGCCCACGCTCGATCCCTCGACCGTGGTCGACCGGCGCGCGATGCGCTTCCTCGGTCAGGGCGCGGCGTGGAATCACGTTGCGATGGAGCAGGCGATCCAGGACTCCGGTCTCTCGCCCGAGGAAGTTTCCAACATCCGCACCGGCATCATCATGGGCTCCGGCGGTCCGTCCGCCCGCACCATCGTCGAAGCCGCCGACATCACCCGCACCAAGGGACCGAAACGCGTCGGTCCGTTTGCGGTGCCGAAAGCGATGTCGTCCACAGCGTCGGCCACGCTCGCGACCTGGTTCAAGATCAAGGGCGTGAACTATTCCATCTCCTCGGCCTGCGCGACGTCGAACCACTGCGTCGGCAATGCCTATGAGACGATCCAGATCGGCAAGCAGGACGTGATCTTCGCCGGCGGCTGCGAGGAGCTCGACTGGTCGCTGTCGGTGCTGTTCGACGCCATGGGCGCGATGTCCTCGAAGTACAACGACACGCCCGCCACGGCCTCGCGCCCCTATGACGTCAACCGAGACGGCTTCGTCATCGCCGGCGGCGCCGGTGTGCTGGTGCTCGAAGAGCTCGAGCACGCCAAGGCGCGCGGCGCGCGCATCTACGGCGAGATCGTCGGCTACGGCGCGACCTCGGACGGCTACGACATGGTCGCACCGTCAGGTGAAGGCGCCGAGCGCTGCATGCGCATGGCGATGTCGACGGTGAAAACCAAGGTCGACTACATCAATCCGCACGCCACCTCGACGCCGGCCGGCGATCCGCCGGAGATCGAGGCGCTCCGCAAGGTGTTCGGAACAGGCGAGAAGTGCCCGCCGATCTCGGCGACCAAGGCGCTGACCGGCCACTCGCTCGGCGCCACCGGCGTGCAGGAGGCGATCTACTCGCTGCTGATGATGAACAACGGCTTCATCTGCGAGAGCGCGCACATCCAGGAGCTCGATCCTGTCTTCGCCGACATGCCGATCGTCCGCAAGCGCATCGACAACGTCAAGATCGGCACCGTGCTGTCGAACTCGTTCGGCTTCGGCGGCACCAACGCCACATTGGTGTTCAGCCGGATGGACGTGTGACGGCCTGCTCGCTGTCATGCCCCGCGAAGGCGGGGCATCCAGTACGCCGCGGCCTCTCGACTCAATCACTGCTGTCTCTGGAATACTGGATCACCCGCCTGCGCGGGTGATGACGCGGAACGATAGGAGCCGTTAGGCGATGGAAGGTTTGATGAAGGGTAAGCGCGGTCTGATCATGGGCATCGCCAATGATCATTCCATCGCCTGGGGCATGGCCAAGACGCTGCATGCCCATGGCGCCGAGCTTGCCTTCACCTTCCAGGGCGAGGCTCTCGGCAAGCGGGTCAAGCCGCTCGCGGAGTCTCTCGGCGTCGAACTGGTGCTGCCTTGCGACGTCGAGGACATCGCAAGCGTCGACGCGACCTTCGATGTGCTCCGCGAAAAATGGGGCAAGCTCGACTTCGTCATTCACGCGATCGGCTTTGCCGACAAGAACGAGCTGAAGGGCCGCTACGCCGACACCAGCCGCGAGAACTTCTCGCGCACCATGGTGATCTCCTGCTTCTCGTTCACGGAGGTCGCCAAGCGCGCCGCCGAGCTGATGACGGAGGGCGGCAGCATGGTCACGCTGACCTTCGGCGCCTCGGAGCGATCCATGCCGAACTACAACGTGATGGGCGTCGCCAAGGCGGCACTGGAAGCCTCGGTGCGCTATCTCGCGTCCGATTTCGGACCGCGCGGCATCCGCGTCAACGCGATCTCCGCCGGCCCGATCCGCACCCTCGCAGGCTCCGGCATCGGCGAAGCGCGCGCGATGTTCGCCTTCATGCAGAAGCATTCGCCGCTTCGCCGCGGCGTCACGCTCGACGAACTCGGCGGCTCGGCGCTGTACCTGCTGTCGGATCTCTCCGGCGGCGTGACCGGCGAAATCCACTACGTCGATTCCGGCTACAACATCGTCCTGATGCCGAGGCCGGACGATCTGAAGGCGTCGGAGTAGTCTTGTAGACGGGACTGCGATCTTTGCTCGCACCCCACGATCGTGGGGCAGACATTCCCAAAGAGTCGTGTTCATCTCCGTCCGGCGGTGCTGCGTGGGTCACGTGGGCCGGGGTTCGGGGGAACGATCTTGCGGATGGTGCATGCGGTAAGCCGGGTCAGTGCGCTCGCGTTCGTCGCCGGCGCCATGCTGCTCTGCGGCGGCTCACGGGTCCGGGCGCAGTCGGCGATCTGGGATGCGACCCTTTCCAACACCAACTGGTACGTGCCGACAGCGCAGCTGCTGGCCTATGCTGCACCAAAGACCGGCTTCTTCAATCCGATTCCGATCGGCGACCAGACATTGTGGTCGCTCGCGACCGCGACGAATGGCTCGTTCACCGGAACCAGTGTCGCGCAGCTCAAGCTTGGCCCTGCGCTGCTGACCGACACCTCGACCATCCAGGGCTTCGTCACCACCGCAGGCCAGATTACGATGCTGTTCACGCCGACGTCCGGTGGTGCCGTGACTGTCGGCCTTGGCCACATGCGCACCGTCAACGGCATGACCGGGATGGAGATGCAGATGATCACGGGTGACAGCCTGCTCGTGACCCATTGGGCCTACATGCTGCCTTACGATCCCGCGATCTTCATGCCGCCGGCCTCGCAAGCCATCCCCGCGAACTCCGTTCCGCAATGGGCGTGGACATCAGGCACCCCGTGGCGGATCTCCAGCCCGGCACTGTTCGGCTCGTCGTCTCCCGGCCGCTTCGTCATCACGAACTATCAGAACGGATATTTTTGGGGCGCCGGCATCGCGCCCACGGGAAGCAGTGCTGCCAATTTCACGATCCTGGGCTCGGTCACGCCGGAGGGCAATGTTCTCTTCAACACGCTCTCCAAGGGGACGCTTAGCAGCCTCTATGGCGCGGCGAGCGGCGATGCGTCGGGTGCGCAGATGCTGGTCAGCACTTACGATCTCTCGGGTAACCCGACCGGTGGAGTGGCCTATCTTTCACTTGTTCGGCCCTATGCCGAAACGCTGCAAGGGCAGAATAGCCGCGCCGGGCTCGGTGCGGCCGAGATGCTCTATCGTCTCTCGGCGACCTCGCTCGGTTGGACCGGCTCCATGGCACCCGGTTTCGTTGTCCTCGACAATCTGAGCGGTCCGAATCTTGTCAACGCCGTCAACCAGACCTTGCCCGTTCTCACCGGCGCTGCGTCGCAGGCGACATACACCACGCAGCGCGTGTTTCAGCAGGCCATGACGGGGCGACTTGACGACGTGCTTGGAGTGAACGGCGCCGTGGCGGCAGAGCGCAATGTGTGGATGAAGCCGCTCGGCGGCAGCGTGCGGCAGGGCGGCCAGGACGGCGTTGCCGGATACAACGCGTCCGGTGGCGGGATCGCCGTCGGCGGGGATACGGCCATCTCCGCCCGCACGATGATCGGCGGCGTATTCGCCTATTCCCATCACACCATCACCGGAAGCGAAGATGCGGTCCCGAACCGGCTCGGGATCGATTCATATCAGGCCGGAATTTATGGCGCCCACGCGCTCGGTAATGGCTTCCAGATCGACGGTCAGCTCGATGGTGCGCTGAACGATAATGTCGAGAGCCGCTCGCTCGCCTTCATCAACAGCACCGCCGGTGCCGGCTATCGCTCCTACAGCGGACATGCAGGTGCCGGCGTCCGCAAACTGATTCCGCTCGAGCCGGGATTTGCGATCGCGCCGTCGCTGCGACTTGACTATGGACAGGTGCGTTCTCCCGCTTATCAGGAAAGCGGCGCGGGCGGTTTCAGCCTCAATGTGGATGCGCAAACCTATCGTGAGCTCACGCTGACGGCGGGAGTGAAGGGCGCTTACCAGATCGCAAAGCAGGTCTACCTCACCGGTGAGGCCGGCATCGGCTACAACACGCTGAACCAGGCACTTCAGGTCAAATCGGCATTTGCCGGAGGCGGCGACACCTTCGTGACCAGCGGCCTTGCTTTGTCGCCGTGGATCTACTCGACGGCGATGGGACTCGTCGCCGCCGACGGCAAGTCCTTTGATCTCGGAATCCGTTACGGCCTTGCGGCGACATCCTCCGGACTGCTGCAGCAGTCCGGGCTCGCCGTCCTCAGGATCAAGCTGTAGCCGGCCTGTCTCAACCTGCCGCAATCTTCTCCGCGCGCTGGAACGCTGGCCGCGCCATGCAGCGGGCGAGATAGGCCTCGAAGGCCGGGCGCGACGGCACCATCTTGAACAGGCGCACCGCGAAATTCAGGCCCGAGCCGATGGTGATGTCGGCGGCGGAAAACTCCTCGCCGAGAATCCACGGTCCCTTGGCGAGTGCTGCTTCCAGCACGTCGAACACCTGCGTCGCGCTGCCCCAGGCCGCCGTCGAGGTCGGCACCTCGATCTTGGTGAAGATCTGGATGATCGCGGGCTCAATGCAGCTTGGCGAAAAGAACAGCCATTGCAGATAGCGTGCGCGGCGCGGATCGGTGATTGCGGGCGCGAGCCTGGTCTCCGGAAAGCGGTCGGCGATGTAGGCGCAGATCGCAGCGGCCTCGCCGAGCGCGGCATCGCCATCGCTGAGCGCCGGTACCTTGCCCATCGGGTTGATTGCCAGATAGGCCGGTGCCTTCTGCGCACCCGTCGAAATGTCGGTCAGCACGCGCTCATAAGGCAGGCCGCTCTCTTCCATCAGCCAAAGCGTCGAAAATGATCGCGAGCGCGGCGACCAATAGAGCTTGATCATCGTGGATCTCCGTTCTTCTTCCACCGATAGTACTTCATCATGAAGCCGTTCGACGGCTCGATCTCTTGCTTCTCGAACACAAAACCCTCGCGCTCGTACCAGCGCCAGGCCTTTTCGTTCTCGCGGACGCAGCGCAGGTACATCTCGTCGGGCATTTTCGTGCGCGTGAAGGCAAGCAGCTTCCGTCCCAGCGATTGGCCCTGATAGGCGGGCGCGACGAACAGCTGGTCGAGATAGAGCTTGGGCAGGTGCAGCGCCAGCATCGCGGCGATCGTACTGTTGTCGTCGGCGACGAACAGGGTCCAGCCGTCCTCGATCTCGCGCCTGAGGCGCGCGCGCAGATTCGCCAGCAGGAAGTTGCTCGCTTCGGCGAGCCCGGTCGAAACCCAGCTCTCCATCCAGACGCGGGCGATCTCATCATATTCGTTGGTGCGGGCGGGGCGGATGACCGGATCCGACATCAAGCGCTACGCCCGCTGGCTGCGCAGGGACTGCCGCGCGCGCACCTTGCCGGCCGACAGACACACCACCTCCGAGATCTGGAGCAGTTGCCGCGCCAGCGGGCTGGTCTTGCGCCAGACCATGCCGATGGTGCGTGACGGCTCGGGATCGCGGAAGCGCGACAGCGAGACCGAGGCCGATCGCGTCTCTACCGACACCGCCATCTCCGGAATCAGCGTGACGCCGATACCGGCGCTGACCATCTGCACCAGCGTCGACAGCGAATTCGCATCCAGCATCTCGCGCGGGGGCGCCGATTGCATGTTGCAGAACGACAGCGCCTGGTCGCGGAAACAATGGCCTTCCTCGAGCAGCAGCAGCCGCATCTCGCGCATCATCTCGCGCGACGGCACGGGCGTGCCCGCATCCGTGCCCGGCCGTACCAGCAGGAATTTCTCCTCGAACAGCGCGACCTCTGTGAGCGAGGGTTCGGAGACCGGCAGCGCGACGATGGCGGTGTCGAGCCGGCCCTCGACGAGCTCCTGGATCAGGCGCGGCGTCATCGTCTCGCGCACGCGGATATCGAGCTCCGGATGCATCCGCGTGAGGTTCTTGGTGATCTTGGGCAGGAGATAAGGCGCGATCGTCGGGATCATGCCGATGCGCAAACGGCCGGAGAAACGGTCCCGCGAGGCGCGGGCGAAATCGCCGAGCTCGTCGACCGAGCGCAGGATGTCCCGGACGCGCTGCGCGAGCTCCTCGCCGAACCGGGTGAGCGCGACCTGGCGTGCGCTGCGCTCCAGCAGCAGCCCGCCGAGCGCTTCCTCCAGTTCCTTGATCTGCATCGACAGCGCCGGCTGCGAGATGGAACAGGCCTCCGCGGCGCGGCCGAAATGACCATGACGCGCCAGCGCGTCAAAATACCGCAGCTGGCGCAGCGTCAGATTGATCATCAGAAAATCCTATCGCAGCGATCATTAAAGTCAACTTCCCCTGATGGAAGGCGGCGCTTAGAGTGCTTCTACCTGGTCAATGGCGCGAGTTCGACGCCACCAGAGGAGGTATTCATGGACGACACTTCAAAGTGCCCGTTTTCGGGTGGAAAACGCGTGCCGGCGAACCGCGACTGGTGGCCCACCAATCTCAGCATCGAGATGCTGCACAAGAACTCCGACCTGTCCGACCCGATGGGCAAGGACTTCGACTATGCCAAGGAGTTCAAGTCGCTCGATCTGAACGCGGTCATCAAGGACCTGACCGCTCTGATGACGGATTCGCAGGAATGGTGGCCCGCCGATTTCGGTCACTATGGCGGTCTCATGATCCGCATGGCCTGGCACAGCGCGGGGACCTATCGCATCACCGACGGCCGCGGCGGCGCCGGTGCCGGTCAGCAGCGTTTCGCCCCGCTCAACAGCTGGCCCGATAACGCCAACCTCGACAAGGCGCGCCGGCTGCTCTGGCCGATCAAGCAGAAATACGGCCGCAAGATTTCCTGGGCCGACCTGATGGTGCTCGCGGGCAACGTCGCGCTGGAGTCGATGGGCTTCAAGACGTTCGGCTTCGCCGGCGGCCGCGCCGACGTCTGGGAGCCGGAAGAGCTCTATTGGGGTCCGGAAGGCACCTGGCTCGGCGACGAGCGCTACAGCGGTGAGCGCCAGCTCGCCGAGCCGCTCGGCGCGGTGCAGATGGGTCTGATCTACGTCAATCCGGAAGGTCCGAACGGCAAGCCGGATCCGGTCGCCGCGGCGAAGGACATCCGCGAGACCTTCTTCCGCATGGCGATGAACGACGAAGAGACCGTCGCGCTGATCGCCGGCGGCCACACCTTCGGCAAGACCCACGGCGCTGGCGATCCGTCGCTGGTCGGCCCCGAGCCGGAAGCGGGTGCGCTGGAAGACCAGGGCCTCGGCTGGAAGAGCAAGCACGGCTCTGGCCTGGCCGGTGATTCCATCACCAGTGGCCTCGAAGTGACCTGGACGACGACGCCGACGAAGTGGAGCAACAACTTCTTCGAGAACCTGTTCAAATACGAATGGGAGCTGACGAAGAGCCCGGGTGGTGCGAACCAGTGGACGGCGAAGGGTGCCGACGCGATCATTCCTGATCCGTTCGACAAGTCGAAGAAGCATCGGCCGACGATGCTGACGACCGACCTCTCGCTGCGCTTCGATCCTGCCTACGAGAAGATCTCGCGCCGCTTCCTGGAGAACCCCGATCAGTTCGCGGATGCGTTTGCCCGCGCCTGGTTCAAGCTCACCCATCGCGACATGGGTCCGATCCAGCGCTATCTCGGCCCGCTGGTCCCGAAGGAGACTCTGATCTGGCAGGATCCAATTCCGGCCGTGAATCACGAGCTGGTCGGCGACCAGGATATCGCTGCGCTGAAGAGCAAGATCCTGGCCTCGGGCCTCTCGGTGTCCGAACTGGTCTCGACCGCCTGGGCGTCGGCCTCGACCTTCCGCGGCTCGGACAAGCGCGGCGGCGCCAATGGCGCGCGCATTCGCCTGGCTCCGCAGAAGGACTGGGAGGTCAACCAGCCGGCTCAGCTCGCCAGGGTGCTCGGCAAGCTCGAGGCGATCCAGAAGGAGTTCAACGCGTCGGGCGGGGCCAAGAAGGTCTCGATCGCCGACCTGATCGTGCTCGGCGGCACTGCCGCGGTCGAGAAGGCCGCCAAGGATGCCGGTGTCGACGTCAAGGTTGGCTTCACGCCGGGCCGCATGGATGCCTCGCAGGAGCAGACCGATGCCGCCTCCTTCGCGCCGCTGGAGCCGCGGGCTGATGGTTTCCGCAACTATGTCGGGAAGAAGCATCAGTTCATGCGGGAAGAAGAGGCCCTCGTCGATCGCGCGCAGCTTCTGCGGCTCACCGGTCCCGAACTGACCGTCCTGGTCGGCGGCCTGCGTGTGCTCGGCGCCAATGCGAACGGGTCGAAGCACGGCGTCTTCACCTCGAAGGTGGGCACGCTCTCCAACGACTACTTCGTCAACCTGCTCGATATGAGCACGGCGTGGGCCCCCGCTGCCGATGGCTCCTATGAGGGCCACGACCGCAAGACCAATGCGGTGAAGTGGACTGCCACGCGCGCCGATCTGATCTTCGGCTCGCACTCGCAGCTCCGCGCCTTCGCCGAGGTCTATGCGACCTCGGATTCCAAGGAGAAGTTCGTGAAGGACTTCGCCAAGGCCTGGACCAAGGTGATGAACCTCGATCGCTACGATCTCGCGGCGTGAGGCTTCCAACCTCTCCCGCTTGCGGGAGAGGTCGCGCCGAAGGTGCGGGTGAGGGCTTTCTCCTCTAAGGGATTGTCCCATTGAGGAGAGACCCCTCTCCCCGACCCTCTCCCGCAAGCGGGAGAGGGGGCGCAGCTCACCTGGAGCGACAAACAAAAAGGGCGACCTCTCGGCCGCCCTTCGTGTTTTGACGCGTCTTTACGCGATTACTCGCCGGCCGCTTCGCGCGGGGCCTTCTCGCCCTCGCCGCCCTTGTCCTTGCCTTCGAGGTCTTCGCCGGTGGTCTGGTCGACGACCTTCATCGACAGGCGGGTCTTGCCGCGGTCGTCGAAGCCGAGCAGCTTGACCTTGACCTTGTCGCCTTCCTTGACGACGTCGGAGGTCTTCTGCACGCGGTTGGCCGCGAGCTGGCTGATGTGGACGAGGCCGTCCTTGGAGCCGAAGAAGTTCACGAAGGCGCCGAACTCCATCACCTTGACGACGGTGCCGTCATAGATCTGGCCGACTTCCGGATCGGACGCGATCGACTTGATCCACTTGATCGCGGCCTTCATCGCCTCGCCGTCGGAGGAGGCGACCTTCACGGTGCCGTCGTCCTCGATGTTGACCTTGGCGCCGGTCTTCTCGACGATCTCGCGGATCACCTTGCCGCCGGTGCCGATCACTTCGCGGATCTTGTCCGTGGCGATCTTGAAGGTCTCGATGCGCGGCGCGTATTCGCCGAGCTCGGCGCGGGCGTTGGTGAGCGCCTTGGCCATCTCGCCGAGGATGTGGATACGACCGTCCTTGGCCTGGGCCAGCGCCACCTTCATGATCTCTTCGGTGATGCCCTCGATCTTGATGTCCATCTGGAGCGAGGTGATGCCCTGCTCGGTACCGGCCACCTTGAAGTCCATGTCGCCGAGATGGTCCTCGTCACCGAGGATGTCCGAGAGAACCGCGTAGCGCTTGTCCTCGAGGATCAGGCCCATCGCGATGCCCGCGGTCGGCCGCTTCATCGGCACGCCGGCGTCCATCAGCGCGAGCGAAGCGCCGCAAACCGAAGCCATCGACGAGGAGCCGTTGGATTCGGTGATCTCCGAGACCACGCGCACGGTGTAGGGGAACTCGTGATGCGGTGGCAGCACCGGGTGGATCGCGCGCCAGGCGAGCTTGCCGTGGCCGATCTCGCGGCGCTTGGTACCGCCGAGGCGGCCGGTCTCGCCGACCGAGTAGGGCGGGAAGTTGTAGTGCAGCAGGAACGTCTCTTTGTACGTTCCCGACAGCGCATCGATGTACTGCTCGTCCTCGCCGGTGCCGAGCGTGGTCACGACCATCGCCTGGGTCTCGCCGCGGGTGAACAGCGCCGAGCCGTGGGCGCGGGGCAGCACGCCGACTTCGGCGATGATGTTGCGCACCGTCTTGACGTCACGGCCGTCGATGCGCTTGCCGGTATCGAGGATGTTCCAGCGAACGATCTTCGCCTCGAGCTCCTTGAAGACGGCGGCGATGCGCAGCTTGTCGTATTTCGGCTCCTGCCCTTCGGGGAAGTAGTGGGCGATCACCTTTTCCTTGACCTTGCCGACCGCGGCGTAGCGATCCTGCTTGACCGGAATGGCGTAGGCGGCGCGCAGCTCCTGCTCGACGAGGCCGAGCATTTCCTTCTCGAGCGCGGCATTGTCGATCACGGTGACTTCGCGCGGCTCCTTGGCGGCCTTCTCGGCGAGCTCGATGATCGCGTTGATGACGGGCTGGAAGTGGCGGTGACCGAACATCACGGCGCCGAGCATGATGTCTTCGTTCAGCTCCTTGGCTTCCGATTCCACCATCAGCACGGCGTCGGCGGTGCCGGCGACGACCAGGTCGAGCTGGGTGTCGACCATCTCGTCGAGCGTCGGGTTGAGGATGAACTCGTCATTGGCGAAGCCGACGCGGGCTGCGCCGATCGGGCCCTTGAACGGCGCGCCTGACAGGGTCAGCGCGGCCGAGGAGGCCACCAGGGCGACGATGTCGGGATCGTTCTCCATGTCGTGCGACAGCACGGTGGCGATCACCTGGGTCTCGTTGCGCCAGCCGTCGACGAACAGCGGGCGGATCGGACGGTCGATCAGGCGGGAGACCAGCGTCTCCTTTTCGGTCGGACGGCCCTCGCGCTTGAAATAGCCGCCGGGAATGCGGCCGGCTGCGTAGGTCTTTTCCTGGTAGTCGACGGTCAACGGCAGGAAATCGACGCCTTCACGCGGCGCCTTCGCCGCGACGACGGTGGCGAGCACCACGGTCTCGCCATAGGTGGCGATGACGGCGCCATCAGCCTGGCGGGCGATCTTGCCGGTTTCGAGCTTGAGAGGGCGTCCGCCCCAGTCGATCTCGACTGAATGCTTATTGAACATAGAGGTCTTCTTTCATGGGTTCTCGAAAGAAGGGACGGCTCGAAAAACAAAAACCATGTCAAGATTGCAGGATGCTGATCGGAGCGGGCGATCAGCGTCCTGCGATCCTGCCATGGTTCTTGGATGTCGGATGGCGTCCATCCTTTCGGGTCATACGGGCACCTTGCCCGTTGCGCCCAGCCGCCGGATTGCTGCTGGACTGGTCAGTCGGCACGAACGCGAACACCGAACCTTTGGTCTTCGCTGATCATGCCCCGGATGCGAAGCGTCGCTTAAGCATGATCCGGAAAAGTGCGAAGCGGTTTTCCGAAAGATCATGCTCAAACAAAAATCCAAAGTGCGACTCCTGTCGCGCTTTGGGCTCGCACCGGACGTCCGCGTGAGCCTCGATCAAAAACCTTAAAACAAGCGCTTTCGCTCGAAATCACGCGCAAAAACGCGCGCCATTGGCGCGCGCAAGAACTCTTAACGACGAATGTTGTGCTTCTCGAGCAGCGCCTTGTACCGCGCCTCGTCCTTCTTCTTCAGGTAGTCGAGGAGCGAGCGGCGGGTCGAGACCAGCTTCAAGAGGCCACGACGCGAATGGTTGTCCTTCACGTGGGTCTTGAAATGGTTGGTGAGGTTGTTGATGCGTTCCGACAGGATCGCGACCTGAACCTCGGGCGAACCGGTATCACCGGCCTTGGTGGCATTCGTCTTGATGACTTCCGCTTTGCGTTCTGCGGCAATCGACATCGTCAATTTCTCTCGTTGCGACCGGTTGAGGCAGTCAAGCCGGTCAGGTTGAACACACGCTTGGGGATGATTTCGCCATTGCCAACTTCGGCAAGCGCCAAAAGACGGCCTGCCACCGTGACATAGACTGTGCCGCTACTTGTGGGCGCATCCCGTCCGCGCAACAAAACGGCCTGGCCCCGATGGAGCCTTGCCGCATCAGCCCGAGTGACGGCCAGTGCCGGGATGTCGTCCAGCGCGGTCTCAACGGGCATCAGCGCGTCGGCGAGGCTTCCCTCGCCGGACGCGGCTCTATCGCACAAAGCCTCCAGCTGATCCAGCGGAATCATGTCATTTTCGCTGAATGGGCCGACCAGGGTCCGCCTGAGCGCGCAGATATGGCCGTAAGTGCCGAGAATCCGGCCCATATCGCGCGCCAGCGCCCGGACATAGGTACCCTTGCCGCATTCGGCCTCGAATACGGCCCGATCGTTATCCGGTTGATCTACAAGGGTTAAATGGTGAATCTCGACCGGGCGGGGAGCCAGTTCCACGACCTCGCCGTCGCGGGCGAGGTCATAGGCCCGCTCGCCCTGGACCTTGATCGCCGAATAGCGCGGCGGAACCTGCTCGATCACGCCGGTGAAACGGGGCAGCAGGGCTTCGATGGCTTCCCTCGTCGGACGCTGGTCCGAGGTCGCGGTGACCTGGCCTTCGATGTCGTCGGTGTCGCGCTCCTCGCCCCAGCACACGGTGAAGCGATAGCGCTTGCGCCCGTCCATGACGAAAGGAACGGTCTTGGTGGCTTCGCCGAGCGCAATCGGCAGGCCGCCGGAGGCGAGCGGATCGAGCGTGCCGGCGTGGCCTGCGCGCTTGGCGTTGAACAGGCGCTTGAGCACTGCGACGGCCTGCGTCGACGTCATCCCGATCGGCTTGTCGAGCACGACCCAGCCGTGCACGTCGCGCCGGTCGCGGCGCACCTGATTGCCCTTCTGCTTGTTCGCGCGCGGATCGTTGTTGACGCGGCGCGCTTCCTGGTGCGGCTGAACAGTGCTGCCGACATCTGCAAAATTATTTTGCTGCATGTCGCGCGCATCGGCCTCGTCGCTGCCGATCGTGCCGTGAGCCGGGTCCATCATCATTGCTCTTCTTCCCGATCCGAATCCGGATCCTGTTCCAGATTCTTGTCCAAGTCCTTCTGCACCGCAGGTGTTCGCAAAAGCTTCTCGATCCGTTCCGCTTCGTCGAATCGCTCGTCGACGCGGAAGCGAATGTCAGGTGCAAATTTCAGGTTAACGCGCCGCGCGACTTCGCCGCGCAGGAATTTCTTGTTGCGATCGAGCGCAGCGATGACGAGCTCGGTATCGCGGCCACCGAGCGGCATCACGTAGATTGTCGCGAGCTTCAGGTCGGGCGACATCCGCACCTCCGGCACGGTGATGATGTGGCCTTCGAGATCCGCATCATGCACGCTGCCTTGCGCCAGAATATCGGCTATCGCGTGGCGAACCTGCTCGCCGACGCGCAGCTGACGCTGCGAGCCGCCGGTCGCGGAACTCTTTTTCTGATGATGGCGCGGCATGGTCGAAAAATCACCTCGTCGTGCCCGCGCTTGGGACACGAGCATTGTCATTTGTCCTGTTGAAACGAATGGAGCGTGGATGGCCGGAAAAATCCGGCCATCGCACTCCCGCAATTTCAGTTCAAAAAGATCCGGGCGCTTCGGTAAGATTTGGACTTACAGGGAGCGCTGGATCGTCTCCACGCGATAACACTCGATGACGTCACCGGCCCGCATGTCGTGATAGTTCTCGAAGGCCATGCCGCATTCCTGACCGGACTGGACTTCCTTCACTTCGTCCTTGAAGCGCTTCAGCGTCGACAGCTTGCCTTCGTGCACGACGACGTTGTCGCGGATCAGGCGCACATTGGCGCCGCGTTCCACGGTGCCGTCGGTGACACGGCAGCCGGCGACCTTGCCGACCTTGGAGATGTTGAAGATCTCCAGGATCTCGGCATTGCCCAGCATGGTTTCGCGCAGGGTCGGCGCGAGCAGGCCGCTCATCGCCTTCTTCACGTCGTCCACGAGGTCGTAGATGATGTTGTAGTAGCGGATCTCGATGCCGTTGCGCTTGGCGGCGGCTGCCGCCTCCTTGTTGGCACGCACCGAGAAGCCGATGATCGCGGCGTTGAAGCCTTCGGCGAGCGTCACGTCCGACTCCGAGATGCCGCCGACGCCGGCGTGCAGAATGCGGGCTGCGACTTCGTCGGTGCCGAGCTTCTCCAGCGAGCCGAGGATCGCTTCCAGCGAGCCCTGCACGTCGGCCTTGACGATCAGCGGGAACTCCTTGCGGCCCGCCGTCTTCAGCTGCGACATCATCTGCTCGAGCGAGCCGCGCATGCCTGAGATCGAGGCCGCCGCGTTCTCGCGCTTCTGGTGCGCGCGGTAGCTGGTGACCTGGCGGGCGCGGGCTTCGTTCTCGACCACCGCGAGACGGTCGCCGGCTTCCGGCGGGCCGTTGAAGCCGAGCACCTCGACCGGCACCGAGGGGCCGGCCTCCTGCACGGTCTCGCCCTGATCCGAGATCAGCGCCCGGACGCGGCCCATCTCGGCGCCGGCGACGATGATGTCGCCGACACGAAGCGTGCCGCGCTGGACCAGCACGGTCGCGACCGGACCACGGCCGCGATCGAGCTTGGCTTCGATCACGGTGCCTTCGGCCGGACGCTCGGAGTTGGTCTTCAGGTCGAGGATTTCGGCCTGGAGCGCGATCATCTCGAGCAGCTTGTCGAGATTGGTCTTGTTCTTGGCCGACACTTCGACGTCGACCACGTCGCCGCCGAACGATTCGACCTGCACCTCGTGCTGGAGCAGCTCGGTGCGGACACGCTCGGGCTTGGCGTCGGGCTTGTCGATCTTGTTGATGGCAACGATGATCGGCACGCGCGCCGCCTTGGCGTGATTGATGGCCTCGACCGTCTGCGGCATGACGCCGTCATCGGCCGCGACCACCAGCACCACGATGTCGGTGACCTTTGCGCCGCGGGCGCGCATCGCGGTGAACGCGGCGTGGCCGGGCGTGTCGATGAAGGTGATCTTCTTGCCGCTTTCGGGCGACACCACCTGATAGGCGCCGATATGCTGGGTGATGCCGCCGGCTTCGCCTGAGACCACGTTGGCATGGCGGAGCGCGTCGAGCAGCGAGGTCTTGCCGTGGTCGACGTGGCCCATCACGGTGACGACAGGCGAACGCGTCTCGGTGTCCGTGGAATCGTCGACCTGGTCGAACAGGCCTTCCTCAACGTCCGACGCGGCGACGCGCTTGACGGTGTGGCCGAGCTCTTCGGCGATCAGCTGGGCGGTATCGGCGTCGATCACGTCGGTGATCTTGTGCATCGCGCCTTGCTTCATCAGCATGCGGATGACGTCGACCGCGCGCTCGGACATGCGGTTGGCGAGTTCCTGGATGGTAATCGCTTCCGGGATCGTCACTTCGCGAATGAGCTTTTCCTTCGGCTCGTTCGAGGCGTGGCCCTTCAGCCGCTGGGTGCGGCGGCGGAACGAGGCGATCGAACGCTCGCGCACGTCGTCGGCGTTGAGAGCGGTCACGACCGTGAGGCGGCCGCGCTCCTTCTGCGGGCCGGGCTTGTGCGTGGTCTTGGGCGCTGCCGCGGGACGAGCGGCGCCGCCGGGGCCACGCCGGATCTGGCGCGGACCATCGTCTTCGTCAGGTCCGGCCGCGACAGCGGGCGTGCGACCCACGGGGCCGCCGGGCCGCGACGTCGTGGTCGTCGCCGGGCGAGCGGTCGTGGCGGCTCCCGGCCGGGTCGTGGTCGGCCCGGGGCGCGGAGCACTGGTCGCCGGGGCTGAGGCCGTCGAGGCGGGACGCGCGGCCGCTGCCGGCTGCTCGCCTTCGCCAAAACGCTTCTTGGCTTCGGTCTCCGCCTTGCGCCTGGCTTCTTCCTCGTGACGATGACGCTCTTCCTCGGCCTTGCGGCGGGATTCGGCAGCTTCGCGCTCGGCGCGCTCGGCGGCCTCGCGGACGGCGCGGCGCTGGGCCTCCTCCTCGGCCTGGCGGCGCTCCTCGACTTCACGAACCTTGGCATCGGCGAGCGCGCTGGCGCGGGCAGAACGCTCGTCCTCGGTCAACGTGCGCAGCACGACGCCGGAGCCGGCGTTGCGCGGCGGCGCCGAACGTGAGGGGGTGGGCGCAGGTGCGGCCGGCGCCGGCTTTGCGACGACCGTAGGCGCCTGCGGCTCAGGGCTGCCATCGATGCGACGCTTGCCGCGCTTCTCGACCACGACCTGCTTGCTGCGGCCATGGCTGAAGCTCTGGCGCACAGTGCCCGTTTCGACGCGCGGCTTGAGCGATAGCGTCTTGCTCGGAACGCTCAGCTTCTTGTCGTCAGGGGTCTTGGTATCAACCATTCAGCGGTCCTAATCCTGATTTATCAGTGTTGTGCGTTGCCGCACCGTCCTATCGGGTCGTCGTTGTCTTCAGAAATCCTGGCCGTGCTTTTCGGCAGTCTTGTCATCGTCCGCCAGCCGGTATCGGACCAGCATCTGGCTACGTGACAGGAATGTCTTGCTCGCCGGGCCCGCGAGCAGGGCAGCATGTATCACATTTGACCGGGTGAGTGCCAAATCCAATTCTGCAGATTTCAATGCGGTGACGACGGGAATCGGCGGCTGAACACCGCGATTTCCGTCATTTTGCCGCGCCAGCGTGTCCAATTTACGGATTCCGTCCGCGGCCCCGTCGCTGGCGTGGATCAGGGCCTCGACCGTGCCTTCCCGCAGGGCGCTTTCGACCTTGCCGAACCCGGCGACGACCTGCCGCGCCTTGGCGGCGATCCCAAGGGCTTCGATCACGCTCCGGACCAGGAGCGCCTCGATGTCGGCAGGAAGCGTCTTGGAAATGCGCAGGTCGCGCTTGAAGGCTTTGGTAAATTGGTGACGGCGAACGGCTTCCGCAACCACCTGTCGCGACGCCGTGACCCACATGCCCCGTCCAGGCAGCTTGCGCTTGAGGTCGGGAACTATGTCGCCCGCGGGCGATACGACGAAGCGGATCAGCTCGTCGATCGGCCGGACCTCCCGGCTGACCGCGCACATGCGCATGGTCGCGGACCTTTCGGCCCGCGGTCCATGGTCAAGTTCGCTGTCAGCGCTGGCAAGCATCCGGGCGACATCCTCCGTCGCCCTTAAGCCGGCTGATCTTCGGCCGCGTCAGCCTCTTCGGCTGGCTTGGCGAGGTCCGCCTCGGTGATCCAGCCGGCCTTGACGCGGGCCTGCATGATCATGGCTTCCGCATCGTCGCGGGAGATGCCGAGACCATCGAGCGCGCCGGCGAACTTGGTCTGTTCGCCGCCTTCCTTGCGCTCGGTCCAGCCGACCAGATCGTCGGTGGCGCAGCCGGCCAGGTCCTCGACCGTCTTGATGTCGTTCTCGCCGAACTTCACCAGCATCTTCGAGGTCACACCCGGGACGTCCTTCACGGCGTCCTCGACACCCAGTTCCTTGCGCCTGGCTTCAATCTCGGCTTCCTGCTGGTCGAGGTATTCACGGGCGCGGCTCTGCAGCTCCTGCGCGGTCTCCTCGTCGAAACCCTCGATGCCGGCGAGTTCCTTGAGGTCCACCATCGCCAGTTCCTCGACCGAGGTGAAGCCTTCGGACGCGAGCAACTGGCCGACCACCTCGTCGACGTTGAGCGATTCCATGAAGACGCGGGTGGAGTTCTCGAAGTCGGCCTGGCGGCGCTCCGATTCCTCCTGCTCGGTCAGGATGTCGATGTCCCAGCCCGTGAGCTGCGAGGCCAGGCGGACGTTCTGGCCGCGACGACCAATCGCCAGCGAGAGCTGGTTGTTGGTGTCGGGGACCACGACCTCGATGCGCTCGCGGTCCTCGTCGATGACGACCTTGGAGACTTCAGCGGGCGCCAGCGCGTTGACCACGAAGGTCGCGATATCGGGCGACCAGGGGATGATGTCGATCTTCTCGCCCTGCAACTCGTTCACCACCGCCTGCACGCGCGAGCCGCGCATACCGACGCAGGCGCCGACCGGATCGACCGAGGAGTCGCGGGAGATCACGCCGATTTTCGCGCGCGAGCCCGGATCGCGGGCCACTGCCTTGATCTCGACGATGCCGTCGTAGATTTCAGGCACTTCCTGCGCGAACAGCTTCGCCATGAATTGCGGATGAGTGCGCGAGAGGAAGATCTGCGGACCGCGCGTCTCGCGGCGGACGTCGAAGATGTAGGCGCGGACGCGGTCGCCGTTGCGGAACACTTCGCGCGGCAGCATCTCGTCGCGGCGGATGATGGCTTCACCACGACCGAGATCGACGATTACGCTGCCATATTCGACGCGCTTGACGACGCCGTTGACGATGTCGCCGATGCGGTCCTTGAATTCCTGATATTGCCGGTCGCGCTCGGCCTCGCGCACCTTCTGCACGATCACCTGCTTGGCCGACTGCGCGGCGATGCGGCCGTATTCCAGCGGCGGCAGCGTGTCGGCAATGGTGTCGCCGACCTGGGCGCCGGGATTGGCGCGCTGCGCATCGACCAGCGAGATCTGGTTGGAGTGGTTTTCGACTTTGTCGACCACCAGCATGTGACGCGACAGCCGCAGCTCGCCCTTCTTCGGGTCGATCTCGGCGTGAACGTCAGTCTCGCTGCCGTAACGGGCCCGCGCCGCCTTGGCGATGGCATCCTCCATCGCCGCGATGACGATGCCGCGGTCGATCGATTTTTCGCGGGCGACGGCGTCGGCGATCTGGAGCAATTCAAGTCTGTTGGCGCTGACTGCCATGGCTAGTCTCCTTCGTCAGGCTCGATCTCGCCGCGCCGCGCGCGTTCGGCGGCAAGACGATGTTTCTTGGTATTGGTCGGGGCCGGTTTCTTTTTCGGCTTGGTGTTCTTGGTGGTTTTTTCGCTGATCTTGGCGTGCGGCGCCTGGGGCGGCGCGAGACCGAGATCCCGGCGCATCTGGCGCTCCTCGGCCTTGCCGCGGCGCATGGATTCAGCGATCAGCTCATCGGTCAGCACCAGCCGCGCTTCGCCGATGTCTTCCATCGTCAGGAGAACGTCCGGATTGTCGCCCGCTTTGACGTCGTCGCGACGCAGATGCACGCGGCCGCCTTCCACAGCGCCGAGCGTACCGCGGAACCGCTTGCGCCCTTCATGGGCGACAGCCATCTCGATCTTCACCAGATGGCCGGAATAGCGCTCGAAATCAGAGCGGCGCACCAGCGGACGGTCGATCCCCGGCGAGGAGATTTCCAGCCGGTAGGCGCGATCGATGGGGTCGGCGACGTCGAGCACGGGCGAGAGCGCCCGCGAGATCGCCTCGCAATCCTCGAGCTGCATCGAACCGTCGGGCCGCTCGGCCATGATCTGCACGGTGCAGCCGGCCTCGCCGGAGATGCGGATCCGCACCAGGCGGTAGCCCATGCCTTCCAGCACCGGCGCCGCGACCGCGGACACCCGTGCCGCCACGCCCGGCTCGACCACGAGCCTCGGCTCGGCCAGCAATTCGGCATTGGTGGAACCAGAGGTCGGTTCGGTCATATCAGGGGTCAAGGCGCTCGATAGTGTCGATGGTTAAGGCTTGGTTTAAACTTCAGAGCCTGCTTCGGAACCAGGCCGCATCTTCCGCCAAGCCGCGTTCAGGTAATAAAAAAGAGCGGGTCCTTTCGGGCCCACTCTCACTACGCGGATCGTATGAGAAGATGAATTGGCGCTGATATAGCCCTTTCCGCCTGTCCGGACAAGGCCTCTTGCGGGCCGATGCGGGCTTTTTGAGCCCAGGCGACCCGCCCCGGGAGCGCCGACAGGCGCCCAAGGGAGCAACGCTTCCTTCACGAAGCAAGCCTAAATTTCGAGCTTGTGGGGCGGCTTGAGCTATGGCGCGCCCACGGCGTGCCAGATTCGAGTTGCGTTTCATGACCGTTGCCACGTCGCTCATTCCCGGACTGGACGATATCGTCAAACGCGGCGATCCCCGGCGCCGTGGCGAGATCGCGAGCGCCATTGCCGCGCTGTTTTTCCAGGACCCCTCAAAACTCCGTCCCGAGCTCGTCGATCTCTTCGACGATCTCCTGATCGATCTCGTCCCGCATGCGGAGCTTGCCGCGCGGGTCGATCTCGCCGAGCGCTTCTCGCGGGTGGACAATGCGCCGCGTCATCTGGTGGGCCAGCTCGCCCGTGAAAACGAGATCATGGTGGCAGGTCCGGTGTTGCGCCGCTCGCCCGTGCTCGATGAAGCCGCACTGGTCGAGATCGCCCGGCTGAAGGGGCAGGGCCATCTGCTGGCGATGACGGAGCGGCCGACGCTGTCGACGCAAATCACCGACGTGCTGGTCGAGCGCGGCGATCGCGACGTGGTCCGCCGCGCGGCCGGCAATGCCGGTGCGCATTTCTCGCCGGGGGGCTATTCGGAGCTGATCAAGCGCGCCAGCCAGGATGGCGTGCTGACGCTCAAGATCGGCCAGCGCGAGGATCTCTCGGGCGAGAACCTCAAGGAGCTTCTGAACGGCACGCTCGACGTCATCAGGCGTCGTCTCTCCAGCGTGGTCAATCCGACGCGCCAGGTCGAGATCAAGCGCGCCATGGCCGCGATCGAGGAGGCTGCGTTGCCGCCCGGGCCGCGGCGCGATTTCTCGGCCGCGCAGCGCACGGTGCTCGGCCTGCATCGTGACGGCCATCTCGGTGAGAGTGCGCTGCTCGGCTTCGCCAAAGCGCACAAATACGAGGAGTCGCTCGCCACGCTGTCGGCGATGTCCGGCGTCAGGCTTTCGATCCTCGATCGCCTGATCGCGGGCGATCGCTACGACCCGATCCTCGTCCTCGGCCGGGTCCTGAATCTTGGCTGGCCTACGGTGCGCGCGCTGATCCTGATGTGGTACGGACCGCATCGCACCCCGGCCGATGCCGATCTCGAAGCGGCGCGAATGAACTTCACCCGCCTGATGCCAACCACCGCCGAGCGCGTCGTGAATTTCTGGCGCAACCGGCGGACGATCTAGCTTCTGCGAAAACGCAAATAGGCCGCTTTGCGGCCCTCGCGCGCGGCCTTTCGTCCGTAGCGCGTCATGGTGTAGCCGGCCCAAGGCTTTCGGAAATCATCTGCGTGTTCCGCGAGCCATTGAAAGTCCGGCGCGCGCGCAAGATGCGATAGCGTCCAGGCGCAGTAGTCGTCGATATCGCAGACGAAACGGAACTCACCGCCCGCCTTCAGCACGCGCGCCATCGCGGCGATCGTGCGATCCTGAACGAAGCGGCGCTTCCAGTGTCGTCGTTTCGGCCATGGATCCGGATGGATCAGATCAATCCGCGACAGCGAGGCATCAGGTAACCAGGCGAGCAGCTCGGCCGCATCGCCGGCGAACAGGCGGATGTTGCCGATGTTGGCGGCCTCGATCTGCGCCAGGATCTTGGCCATGCCGTTGACGTAGGGTTCGCAGCCGATGAAGCCGGTCGTCCGAAAGTTCTGCGCTTCCGCCGCGAGATGCTCGCCGCCGCCGAAGCCGATCTCGAGCCGCAGATCTTCGGCGGCGGGATCGAATATCTCGGCGGCATTCGCCGGCCGCGGCATAGTGATGTCGAGCGACAGATGCGGCAGCAGATGATCGATCAGTTCGGCCTGATGCTGCCTGAGCTTGTGGCCCTTGCGCCGCCCGAAGAAGGCCCGCTCGCCCTCGCTGCGGTCGGGATCTGATTTGCGTTCGCTCATCGCAGCGTCTGATAGAGGCGGTAGAGCAGCCGCGCGCGCGGCTCGAGCGAGGAGACATAGAGCTGCTCATAATGAGTGTGCGCGCCCTTGCCGTCGACGCCGAGCCCGTCGAGCGTGCCGGTGTGCGGCGCCGTGAAATTGCCGTCCGAGCCGCCGCCGGTGTGGGTGTCGATCAGCTCGAAGCCGAGTTCGGCGGCAAGCGTCTTCGCATGCTCGTACAGGGAGGCGCCGGCATTGCCCTTCTCGTAGGGAGGACGATTGAGCTCGCCGGTGACGGTCACGGTCACGCCGTCAGTCTTCGATGTCAGGCCGAGGATCTTGCCGACGAACTCTTCCGCATCTTCGAAACCAGGCACGCGCAGATCGACTTCGGCATAGGCCTCTTCCGGCGTGACATTGGGGCGCGTGCCGCCGCGCACCACGCCGACATTGACGGTGACGCCGCGCTTCAGGTCGTTCATTGCTTCCAGCGTCTGGATGACGTTGGCGAGTTCGCGGATGGCGCTGCGGCCGTCTTCGGGGCGCGAGCCGGCATGCGCGGGCACGCCTTTGATGAAGACCTCGAATCGTCCGACGCCCTTGCGTCCGGTGACGATCTTGCCGCCGTCGCGCGCCGGCTCCGTCACCAGCACGTATTTGGCCTTGCGCCCCTCGTTCTCAATCAGCGCACGCGAAGTCGGGCTGCCGATCTCCTCGTCGGAGGTGAACAGGTGGGTGATGCCGAGCGGCGGGCGATCGGATGCGGCGCAGAGTTCGCGAAACGCGTGATAGGCGATGTAGGCGCCACCCTTCATGTCGTAGATGCCGGGACCGAATGCGCTGTCGCCCTCGACCTTGAACGGCAGGCGCGAGATGAAGCCCAGGGGGTGAACGGTATCGAGATGACTGAGCACCAGAATACCGGGCCGGTCCTGCCCCCAGGTCGATCGCACCAGGAGATGATCGCCACAGCCGTCGACGCCGGCAACGCGTTCGAGCGTCACGGGCAGATCGCGATAATGGTCGGCAACCATCGAGGTCAGCTTGTTGACCTGTTCGGGCACTTCCGTCGGCGTCTCGATCTCCACCCAGCGGCGGATACCAGCGAGGATAGTTTGGGAATCGAACGAATTGGATTTCGCCATGGACGTATCTGTGCCTTCAAATCGCATCACTTCAGCGGAGACAGCGTAAAGCGCAGTCCGCAAATGACGACATAGGCCAGATTTGGCGCAGTCTCAAATCGGAATGAATAGCGCGCGTCAGCGCTTGTCCGGGCCTTCGCGTGCGGCGATCTGCTCGACGAGATCGACGATCGAGCGACGCAGCTTCGAATCGGTGATTCGCGTGAACGCCTTGGTCAGTGCGAGCCCTTCCGACGTCGCGAGGAAGTCGGACACGTAAGAGGGCGATGCACCTTCAGCGAAGCCGTCGGGGCCGGGCACGCCGCTCGGTCCGCCCTCGAACAGGAACGACACCGGCACCTGAAGAATCTCGGCAATCTGCTGGATTCGGCTCGCGCCGACCCGGTTCGTGCCCTTCTCGTACTTCTGAATCTGCTGGAACGTCAGGCCCAAAGCTTCACCGAGCTTTTCCTGACTCATGCCCAACATGATGCGGCGCATGCGCACGCGACTGCCGACATATTTGTCAACAGGGTTGGGCGCTTTCGACATTTCCTCAGCCCTCCAAACATCACCGTCGGCGCAATCGAAGGAATTGCCTCAGGTGCCAGCGACGCCAAACTTCACTCTGATTGGGGAAACATTGCGGAGAAATTTAGCAATGCACCCCTGTCTTGCGCAGCCGGTGCAGAATGGGGAGGCCGCATGCAGTCTGTCAACGGTGGGACTACGGTTGTCAAAAGTTTCCGCCGTCTTGCCGGAAAGCGTTAGCGCGATCAGGGGAGCCGTTTGGCAACACGACGGCGCACCGCCAAAATCACGGCCAGCGCAACGAGCATGGCCGCGGGGATGTCACCGACCTTCGCATAGATCGTGGGCGGAATTGCGGTGGGCAGGCCTGCGTCCAAGATGCCTTCGATCCCGAGGCCGAGGCTGGCCACCGTGCGCCCCATGGGATCGATCACCGCCGAGATACCGGTATTGGCAGAGCGGACCAGCGGCAGTCCCTGCTCGACGGCACGCATCCGCGCCTGCTCCAGATGCTGATAGGGACCGGTCGAGATACCGAACCATCCGTCATTGGTGAGGTTCACCATCCAACCCGGGCGCTCGTCACGCGTCCCAACCTCGCCGGGAAAGATCGCCTCGTAGCAGATCGATGGCGACGCGGGCGGGGCACCTGGCACCGGCAGCACGTGCCGCACCGTCCCGGCGATGAAGCCGCCGCGCATCCGCGTCAGCTGCTCGAAGCCGAGCTTCTCCATGATGCTCTGGTACGGCAGATATTCCCCGAACGGAACCAAATGCAGCTTGTCGTAAACGGCGAGCACGCTGCCGTCGTGGTCGATCACGTAGATCGAATTGTAGGCCCGCGTGATCGGGGTGCCGGGTGGCAGATCGGGCGCGCGCACCGAGCCGGTGATCAGCACCGTGCCTTTAGGCAGCAGCTCGGCGATTTGCGCCATGGCATCGGCTTCGCGGGTCAGGAAGAACGGAAAAGCAGATTCCGGCCAGATCAGGATGGTGGCAGCGCTCACGCCAGTCGCTTGGGGGCCGGACGCACGGTCCGACAGCGCCAGATATTTCCTCATCACCTCCGCCTTGGCGGAGTAGTTGAATTTAAGGTCCTGCTGGAGGTTGGGCTGCATCAGGCGCAGCTTGGCACCTGCAACCATCGTGGTCGGATGCAGCGACATGCGGATGGCGCCGAAGATTCCCATGACGACCAGCAGCGCAATCGCCGCGGCCGGCACGCGCCATGCCGGGCTGCGATCGCGCGTGCGGTCGATCAGCACCGCGGGGCTCGCGAAGATCGCAACGGTGAGGAACGTCATGCCCCATTGGCCGATCAGCGAAGCCGTCTGCGCCAGCGCCAACGGCTCCGACAGCGCATAGCCGAAGGCATTCCAGGGAAAGCCGGTGAGCACGTGGCCGCGCAACCATTCACCGACCGTGAGGCTCGCGGCGAGCGCGAGAATACGGGTGGCATCCTTGGTCCAGAGCAGTCGCGCCAGCGCAAAACCGATCGCCGTGAAAATCGAAAGGTAGGCCGGCAGCCCCAGCACGGCGAACGGCGTGAGCCAGGCGAACACGTCGGCGTCGACGAAGAAGGCGTAGCCGATCCAGTAGAGGCCGGGGACGAAATAGCCGAGTCCGAACCAATAGCCTGTCAGCGCTGCGGCAGGGACGCCGCCATATCGTCCGGCACCGGCGCCGTCGATCAGCCAGACCATCACCGGGAAGGTGATGAACAGCACCGGAAAGATGTTGAATGGTGCCAGCGCCAGCACCGATAGCGCGCCGCACGCCATCGCCAGCAGCGCGCGTTTCCATCCCCAGGTAAGGATGACGGCAAGCGCAATCTGCCTGAACCGCTGGAAGGCGCTCACTGCGGGCCGGTCCCGTCGGCTGGCGGCGGGGCTGGCGTGTCGCCGGCCTGCGGCTGACCGCTGTCGGGCGCCGCCTCGCGGCGGCTTCGCTCGCGCTGGGTGCGGGGCGCGGGGCGTTCCTTCCGGGTCGAGATGCGCAGCCGCTTGACGCGGCGTGGATCGGCATCGAGCACCTCGATCTCGTAAGTGCCGGGGCCCGAGATCACCTCGCCGCGCACCGGCAGGCGGCCGACGAAGCTGACGAGATAACCGCCCAGCGTCTCCACCTCCTCGCCGGCCTCGCCGATGACGAAGTCTTGGCCGATCACGGTGCGCACGTCGTCGAGACTGGCGCGGGCGTCCGCAATGAAGGCATTGTCGGGCAGCCGCACGATCGAGGGCGGCTCGTCGCTGTCATGCTCGTCGTCGATCTCGCCGACGATCTGCTCGACGATGTCCTCGAGGGAAACGAGGCCATCGCTGCCGCCGTATTCGTCGACGACCAGCGCGAGATGAATGCGTGTGGCCTGCATCTGCGCCAACAGGTCGATCGCGCGCATCGACGGCGGCACATAGAGCAGCTTGCGGATGATGCGCGCGTCCTGCAGCGGCAGCGCGAGGTCCACCGCTTTCAGATCCAGCCCGGCCGGCAGCGGCTTCTTGCGCTTGGTCTTGGTGGCCTCCGAGACGCGCGCCCGCACGGTCATGAAGGCAAGCAAATCGCGGATGTGGACGATGCCGACGGGATCGTCGAGCGTCTCGTTGTAGACGACGAGGCGCGAATGGCCCGCGCTCTCGAAGCGGTCCATCAATTCGCCGAGCGGAATGTCGCGCTTCACCGCGACGATGTCGGCGCGATGCACCATGACGTCGGCGATCCGGCGCTCGTGCAGGCCGAGGATATTGCGCAGCATGGTGCGCTCGACCGCGGAGAAGCCGGTGTCGCCGGGCGCCGTCGCATCGAGCACGACCTGGAGATCGTCGCGTACCGATCCCGCCTTCCAGCCGAACAGCGTGCGGATCGCGCGCAGCAGCCAACCTTCTGCGGTCGGGCGCATGACCTCGCCAGGCGTCACGACGGCCGGCAGATTCGTCGTGTTGCGCGGATTGTCGTGAACAGGATCTGAATCCGGCATCAGTGCGACCCCGCGCGGTCTGCATAGGGATCGGGGATGCCGAGGTGGGCCAGGATCTCGGCTTCGAGCGCTTCCATTTCTTCCGCGTCGTCGTCGTTCTCGTGATCGTAACCGATCAGGTGAAGGAAACCGTGCACCGCGAGATGACTCAAATGATGTTCGAACGGCTTGTGTTCCTCGTCCGCCTCGCGCCGCATCGTCTCGAAGGCGATCGCGATGTCGCCGAGCATGCGCGGCGCATCGCCCGGCTTCCATTCGCTCTCCGGCTGAAGCGCCGGAAACGACAGCACATTGGTCGGCTTGTCCATGCCGCGCCAGTTGCTGTTGAGCGTGCGAATGCCGGCATCGTCGGTCAGCATCACCGCCACTTCCGCATCCGCAACGTCTTCATCGACGGATTCGGCGGCGGCGGCGACGGCGCGCTGGATCACGGCTTCGGCGTCAGGCTCGCTTTGCCAGCAATCGGCGACGATGAGGACCTCGGTGATGGGAAGGTTGGGATGCGACATGGCTTTGTTCGGAACGATTGGGCGCCGTGTTCGCGCCCGGATGGTCCCGCTGTTATCTCGTCAGGATTTGTTGCCGGCCGGCGGCCGCTGCGGCGACCCTTCATAAGCGGCGACGATTCGTGCCACGAGCTCGTGGCGGATCACGTCCTCGGCCTTGAAATGAACTTGCGCGATGCCTTCGACGCCATTGAGCAGACGGGTCGCTTCGGCCAGACCCGAGGTCTGGCCGTTCGGCAGGTCGATCTGCGAGGGGTCGCCGGTGACGATCATGCGGCTGTTCTCGCCGAGACGGGTCAAGAACATCTTCATCTGCATCGATGTGGTGTTCTGCGCTTCGTCGAGGATGATCGCGGCATTGGTCAGCGTGCGGCCGCGCATGAAGGCGAGCGGCGCGATCTCGATCTCGCCGGTCTGCAGCGCGCGCTCGACGATGCGCGCATCCATGAGATCGTAGAGGGCATCATAGATCGGGCGAAGATAGGGATCGACCTTCTCGCGGAGGTCGCCGGGCAGGAAGCCGAGCCGCTCGCCGGCTTCCACCGCCGGACGCGACAGAATGATCCTGTCGACCTCCTTGCGCTCGAACAATTGCGCGGCATGCGCAACCGCGAGCCAGGTCTTGCCGGTGCCGGCGGGGCCGATGCCGAACACCAGCTCGTGGCGCTTCAACGCGCGGATGTAGGAGTCTTGCGCCGCCGTGCGCGCGCGCACCGGGCGCTTGCGCAAATTGATGCTGTCGAAGCTCGACTTCGCCGACTTGGCATCGAACTCGAACAGCGAGCCTTGTGCGATCACGGCGCGGATCGCGCCTTCGACCTCGCCCTGGTCGACATCCTGCCCCTTCACCGCGTGGGCGTAGAGGGTTTCCAGTACGCGGCGCGCCGCGTCGCAGCCGTCGCGGGTGCCGCCGATGGTGATGTGGTTGCCCTTGGAGTCGACGACGACGCCGAGCCTGCGCTCGATCTGCGCCAGGTTCTGGCCATAGGGCCCGACCAGCGCGGACGCGGCGCGGTTATCGTCGAAATCGATGACGACCTGGGTCTCGGGCGGAACTTGCATGTCGCGGTCAAACTTGCGGCTGGGAGCGATAGAAGACGAATCCGATGCGCTTTTTGGCAAGGGTTCAGGCTCCAGTGGCGATGGATGATAAAGCGGGCTCGCGCGCATTGCGTGGCGTGGCAAGCTCGCCGAGGAAACTGTAGCGCTCGAGGCTGTCGATCCTGACCGGCAGGATCTGTCCGATGATGTCGCGCGAGGCCATCACATGCGCGGGCTGGAGGAAGCCGGTGCGGCCGACGATCTGGCCCTCCTTGCGCGCCGGACGTTCGAACAGCACGTCGACCGTTGAGCCAATCGCAGCCTTGTTGAAGGCCGATTGCTGGCTGTCGATCAGTTCCTGGAGCCGCTCCAATCGCTGGTCCATCTCGGCGGGGGACACCGTCTCCTGCATATCCGCGGCCGGCGTTCCCGGCCGGGCGGAGTATTTGAACGAATAAGCCGCAGCGTAGCCGATTTGTGCGACAAGCGCGAGGGTGGCGAGAAAATCTTGCTCGCTCTCGCCGGGGAAGCCGACGATAAAATCTGATGAAAAAGCAATGTCTTGGCGCGCCGTACGGAAACGATCGATGACGCGTCGATAATCATCGGCGGTATGTTTCCGGTTCATGGCGGCCAGAATCCGGTCGGAGCCGGACTGAACCGGCAGGTGCACGAACGGCATCAAGGCATCGAGGTCGCGATGGGCCTCAATCAGGCTGTCATCGACGTCGCGGGGGTGGCTGGTCGAATAGCGCAGCCGCGCGATGCCGGGAATTTTGGCCAGATGCTCCAGCAATCGGCCAAGACCCCAGCTTTTTCCGTCGGGTCCCTCGCCGTGATAGGCGTTGACGTTCTGGCCGATCAGCGTGAGTTCGCGCACGCCGTTGTCGGCGAGACGCTTCACGTCGTCGACGATCTTCGCGACGGGTCGCGAGACTTCCGCGCCGCGCGTGTAAGGCACCACGCAAAAAGTGCAGAATTTGTCGCAGCCTTCCTGCACCGTGACGAACGCGGAAATGCCGCGCGCACGGATCGCGTCGGGCCTGGGCTGGGCGAGAAAGCCGAACTTGTCGGCGGCGGGAAATTCGGTCTCGATCGCGCGGCCTTCGTTGCCGGCGCGTTTCAACAATTGGGGCAGGTGATGATAGCTCTGCGGGCCGACCACGACGTCGACCGTAGGCGCCCGGCGCACGATCTCTTCGCCTTCCGCCTGCGCCACGCAGCCGGCGACCGCGATCTGCATCGTCCGGCCGCCGCGCGCGGCCTCGTCCTTGGCGACGCGCAAGCGGCCGAGCTCGGAATAGACCTTTTCGGAGGCCTTCTCGCGGATATGGCAGGTGTTGAGGATGACGAGGTCGGCGTCCTCGGCGCTCGTGGTCTCCACGAATCCTTCCGGAGCCAGCGTGTCCACCATGCGCTGGGCATCGTAGACGTTCATCTGGCAACCATATGATTTGATGTGCAGCTTGCGCGGCGGCGTCATGGAACCCGAAAATGGCGGTGGAGGACGGCCCTCAGATATAGGCTGAGGGGCTGAAAATCCAGCGAATGGAGGGCCATACGGGATATTGCGGCCACTCGCAGCCCGCTTCAGCCCTGAATTTGGAGATTTTGGACCCGATTCAGCCCGTTAGGGCGTCCGCCGCGACCTGCCGGACCAATTCCGGCAATTGGCGCATGTCCTCGAACGTCAGGTTGGCGCCCGCCGCCCGCAGCCTTTCGGCGTGACCCGGCGGGCAGTGGCTGCCGCCGTCAAAGCCCAGCACGGTCATCCCGGCGGCGTGCGCGCCGGTCACTCCGGGGACGCTATCCTCGATCACGATGCACCGTTCCGGCGCGACCTTCATCTGGTCGGCAGCAAACAGGAACAGATCGGGCGCGGGTTTGCCGCGTGCGACCTGGCTCGCCGAAAAGATGTGCGGAGCGAGCAGGTCGTACAATCCGGCGCAGGTCAGGCCGTGAAGGATCTTGTCGGGTGTACCGCTCGATGCCACGCATTTCGGCAAGTCGATTGCCCCGATCGCTGCGGCGACATGGGTGATCGGTTGCAGATCGCTGGCGTAAAATTGCAGCGTGGCCGCATTCACCTGCTTTTCGAGATCGTCGGGGAGACTACGACCAATTTCCTGTTCGACCATCCGCCGTGCGTCTTTCTCGGAGACACCGAGGAAACGGACCAACACCTGTTCCGAGGTAATAGGATAACCGTGCCGCGTCAGCACATCCGCATGCGCGCGACAGGAGATCACCTCGCTGTCCACCAGCACCCCGTCGCAATCGAAGATAATGAGATCTATCGGCACGCGACTTAAGACGTCGGTTTGTCGTCGTCGAGCGGGACGCAATAGAGCTCGAGCCGGTGATCGACCAGCTTGTAGCCGAGCTTGCGGGCGATCTCCGCCTGCAGCTTTTCGATCTCCTCCGAGGTGAACTAGATCACCTTGCCGTCGCGCAGATTGATGAGGTGATCGTGGTGGCTGTCGCGCATCTGCTCGTAGCGCGCGCGTCCCTCGCGGAAATCGTGGCGTTCGATGATGCCGGCGTCCTCGAACAGTTTGACGGTGCGGTACACGGTTGAGATCGAGATCTTGTCGTCGACCGCGACACAGCGGCGGTACAATTCCTCGACGTCGGGGTGATCGACCGCTTCGGCAAGCACGCGGGCGATGACCCGGCGCTGCTCGGTCATGCGCATTCCGGTTGCGGCGCAACGCGCCTCGATGCCGGTCGCCTTGGATGCGGAAGAAGGTTTAAGTCCAGTCATATCGTGTCCGCCCGACGGGGCGCTTTCTGCGATTGATGTTACGACAAGTCACGTCGCATCAGTAGTGCGTTCAATTGTTCCCCGTCGGCCTGCTTATAATAGCGTTCGCGGCGCCCGACCACCACGAATCCGCATCCCGCATAGAGCCGTCGGGCCGGCTGGTTGTTCTCCTCGACTTCAAGAAATATCGTGCGCACACCGCGGCCGGCGAGATGGCCAAGATGGGTCATCAGCAGCGTGCGGGAGAGGCCTCGGCCGCGATAGGCCGGATCGACCGCAACCGAGAGGATTTCCGCTTCGTCCGCACCGATCCGCGACACCGCAAAGCCGATGGTCTTGCGGCCCATGCGCAAGCGATGGATCAGCGTGTTGGTCTCGATGAGCATGGTCTCGAATTCGCCTTCGCCCCAGCCGTGCGCGAAAGACTGGCCGTGAAGCTGCGCCAGCCGCGCCGCATCGCGCGCGGAGGCCGGCTCGACGGAGGCGGTGCCGCCGCGCCACCATTCCGAAAGCCATCTCATCATGAGCTTGCAGCTTGGACGAGCGGCGGCTGTGCGGCCGGTTTTGCGTCGGGCGCTTTCAGGTAGAACGGCCGCGCCGGATTGAGGTCGGGATTGGCCGCGGCGCCGAGCCAGGCCACCCAGCTGATGTCGGGCGCGGGCTGCGCGTCAACCGCGACCGGTTGCGGCCCATCCTTCGGCCAGCGGTCGGCCAGGATATTTGCGGCATTACCGACCAGATGCGGCGCGCCGAATTGCGAGGTCGCGATGGCTTCGTCGATCGGGGCGATGGCCGGCTGGACCAGCTGGCTGCCGTCGCCGGCGACAATCTGGAAGTAGACATGATCGTGCCGGGCATCGATCGCCGAGATGACCGGCGCTGTTCCGCTCTGGCCGACGATAGCCGCCGCGTAAGCCGACAAGGTGGTCACGCCGACGGCGGGCCGCTTCGCCGCGAGCGCGAGGCCGCGGGCCGCCGATATGCCGACACGCAGGCCGGTGAAGCTTCCTGGACCGAGGGTGACCGCGATGCGATCGAGCGAGGTGAAGGCGAGATTGGCCGATTGCATCACGCGCGCGATCATCGGCATCAGTGCCTCGGCGTGACCGCGCTTCATCAGCAGCTGCTCCCGCGCAAGGAGCTCGCCCGCATCGGTGTCGAGCACGGCGGCCGCGCACGCCTCAAGCGCGGTATCGATGGCAAGGATCAGCATGGAAAAGCGAACGACTGATGGCGAATAGCGAATAGTCTAGCCGATCGGAATGCCATTCGCCATTCGTCGCGCACTCTTCGTAGCCCCCAAATATCGCCGCACTTCGTGGGGTAGGCAAAGCGAAGCTTGCCCACCATTTCCTTTCCGAATGCATGGTGAGCACGGCGCAAGTGCGCGTTTGCCCACCCTACGGCGCCTGATTACATCGGCCGGACTTCGACCACGTCGGGTACGAAGTGCTTGAGCAGGTTCTGGATACCGTGCTGGAGCGTCGCGGTCGAGGACGGGCAGCCCGAGCAGGCGCCCTTCATGTTGAGATAGACGATGCCGTCCTTGAAGCCGCGGAAGGTAATGTCGCCGCCGTCATTGGCGACCGCCGGCCGTACCCGGGTCTCGATCAGGTCCTTGATCATGTCGACCGTCTCGGCATCGGCCTCGTCGAAGAACTCGTCCTCGTCGTCGAGATCGACATCGGCTTGCGCTTGGCCGTCGGCGAGCAGCGGCGCGCCGGACATGTAGTGCTCCATGATGGCGCCGAGAATCGCGGGCTTGAGCTGCTGCCATTCACCGCTCGCTTTGGTCACGGTGATGAAATCCGATCCGTAGAACACGCCGGTGACGCCGGGCACCTCGAACAGTCTTTCCGCGAGCGGCGAACGGCCGGCAGCTTCGCGGCTCGAAAATTCCATCGGGCTGCCATCGGACACGACGCGGCCGGGGATGAACTTCAGCGTGGCGGGATTGGGGGTGGCTTCGGTTTGAATGAACATGGCTTTCTCCAGACGTCGCCGGTTCAAGGCCGACGCGTGCCCTATTCCCTAGCAGATGGCGATGGGGAACGCACGGTCAAGGGCGAAAGCGGCCATTTCGTAGTTATTTCAGAGGGTTAAGGCGGCGAAATATCATCGCATCGTCATGGCCGGGACAAGCCCGGGCATGACGGACTTCTGGTGAGCCGTGCCTAGAAGAGACACATCTACGCAGTTGGAGTTCAACGCCGGCGGATGAAGCCGACGATGTCCTTCGAGAGCGTCATGGTCTCGTCAGCGATGGCGCGGGCCCGGTCGGAACCGTCGTTCAGGATCGCGTCGATATGACCGGGATCGGCGACCAGGCGCTTCATTTCGCCGGCGATCGGCGCCAGCTTGGTGACGCACAGCTCCGCCAGCGCGTTCTTGAAGCTGGAGAACTGGCCGCCGCCGAAATCGCGCAGCACGTCCGCCTTTGAACGGTCGGAGAGTGCCGCGAAGATGCCGACGAGATTGTCGGCTTCGGGGCGCGCCTCCAGGCCCTTCTCTTCGCTCGGAAGCGGCTCCGGATCGGTTTTTGCCTTACGGATCTTCTGCGCGATGGTGTCGGCGTCGTCGGTCAGATTGATGCGCGAATTGTCTGACGGATCCGACTTCGACATCTTCTTGGTGCCGTCGCGCAAGCTCATCACGCGCGTCGCGGGGCCGGTGATAAAGGGTTCCGGCAGCGGGAAGAACAGGCCATCATTGAAGCCGTGGCTGCGGATCGAGTCGCCGAAATCGTTGTTGAACTTCTGGGCGATGTCGCGCGAGAGCTCGAGATGCTGCTTCTGGTCCTCGCCCACGGGAACGTGGGTGGCGCGGTAGAGCAGGATGTCGGCGGCCATCAGCACGGGATAGTCGTAGAGCCCGACCGAGACGTTCTCGCGGTCCTTGCCGGCCTTCTCCTTGAACTGGGTCATGCGGTTCAGCCAGCCCAGGCGCGCGACACAGTTGAATATCCAGGTGAGCTCGGCGTGGCCGGAGACCTGACTCTGGTTGAACACGATGTGCTTCCTCGGATCGATGCCGCTGGCGATGAACGCCGCGGTCACCTCGCGGGTGACGCGCGCGAGCTCCGTCGGCCCGCCCCAGACGTCGACGCCCTGCGTGATCGCATGCATATCGACGACGCAATAGATGCAGTTGTGGGTTTGCTGCATCTTCACGAAGTTGACGATGGCGCCGAGGTAATTGCCGAGGTGCAGATTGCCCGTCGGCTGGACGCCCGAAAAAACCCGTTCAACGAATGGCATGGTCAGTCTTCCTGAGAGGTCGCCGGCCGTCGTTTCCAACAGCGGCGCTGCTCCGTCAAGGGCAATTCGTCAGGCGGACCGCTTCAGGGCGGCAACAGCCTCGCGCCAGGAAGCTGCTCCGAGGACTTGCAGGAGCATGCCGTAAACGGCAATGCCGGCGGTGATCTGCAGGCCCAGCACGATGAAGCGGATGAACCCGTGGGCCTCGGCAGGGACGAGACCCGCCGTCAGCCAGAGCAGGGCGCCCATGGCGGCGGCCGCCAGCACGATCCGTGGCAGCCGGGCGCGTGCCGTCGCATCGATCGAGAAACCGAATTCGCTGGTGCCTTTCCGAAGCAGCGAGGCCGCACTGCTCCAGGCGCCGGCCGCGATGCTCGCGGCGATCCCGCTCGCGCCGAAGACGTGACCGAGCAGCACGGCGAGCACGACCGCAACCACAAAGCCCTTGGCCGTTGCAAGCAGCGGCGTCATCGTGTCGCTGCGGGCATAGAAGGCGGGCGACAGCGCCTTGATCAACACATGCGCCGGCAGGCCCAGCGCCAGCCACATCAGCGCATGCGCGGTCGCCGCGCTGTCCTCGGCGCCGAAGGCGCCATGTTCGAATAGCAGCCGCACGATCGGCTCGGCGAGCACGGCGAGGCCAAGCGTGGCGGGCAGCGCGAGCCCGATCGCAAGCTCCAGCGCACGCGCTTCCGCATGCGCAACCGCCTCGGGGTCGCCGCTCCCGACTGCACGCGTCAGCTCCGGCACCAGCACCGTGCCCATGGCGACCCCGACAATGCCGAGCGGCAGCTCGATCAGGCGGTTGGCGAAATAGAGCCAGGACACGGCCGACGGCGTTGCGGAAGCGATGATCGCGCCCGCGACCATCAGCCATTGCGGGCCCGAACTTGCGATCATGCCGGGGATGGCCTTGGCGAAGAAGCCGCGCATCTCCTTGTCGAAGCTTGCGCGCAACGGTGTCGCGAGGCGCGCGCTTCGCTGCGACCCCAGCATCACGAGTTGCAGCAGGCCGGCGATGCCGACGGTCGCAGCGAGCGTCCATGCGGCGAGCGCCGCATCGGTCCGCCATAGCAGCAGCGCGCCGATGGCCGCGATCAGCGCGATATTGAACAGCAGCGGCGAGAACGCGGTGAGCGCGAATCTCCCTTGCGCATTCAGCAATCCCATCAGCACCGTGACCGGGCCGGCAAAGGCGAGATAAGGCAGCATCAGCCGCGCGTTCTGGACGGCAAGATCGAGCGTACTGCTCCCGACGAAGCCCGGCGCGATGATCATGATGATCAGCGGCATCAAAACAGCGATTCCGCTCGAGATCACGATCAGCGTCGCGCTGACCGTGCCGAGCACGCGCCCCGCAAAGGCAGAAGCGGCCTCCGCGCCATCACGATCACGAACGCGCAGCCAGGCCGGGATCAGCGCCGCATTGAGGGCTCCTTCACTGAGCAGCCGCCGCACCACGTTGACAAGCTGGAAGGCGGCGAGAAATGCATCCGCCACGGCGCCGGTGCCGAGCAGCGCCGCGATCAGGGAATCGCGGGCAAAGCCCAGGAGGCGCGAGGCCAGTGTTCCCGTCGAGACGGTCAGGAAGGAGCGGATCATTGCGCGTGCATAATACCGTTGCTTGCCCGCGTAGGGCCGGTCGTGATAGGCCGCGGGCCAGATTTCAAGCCGACAGGAAGCGGATTTCCGTAAGGTTCGCAATCCGCCAAGCAGGATCAAGGTGAATGGCTGACGTGAAATATGACGTTCTCGGTATCGGCAACGCGCTGTTCGACGTGCTGGTCCGGACCGATGAAGCCTTTTTGGTCAAGCATGGCATGGCCAAGGGCAGCATGTCCCTGATCGACGAGGCGCGGGCCGCCGCCATCTACGCCGACATGGGCCCGGCGACGGAAGTCTCGGGCGGCTCGGCCGCCAACACCATCGTCGGCATCGGCAGCTTCGGCGCGCGTGCGGCCTATGTCGGCAAGGTCAAGGACGACCAGATCGGCAAGCTCTATGTCCACGACATCCGCGCCGCCGGCGTCGCCTTCAACACGCCGGCTGCGAAGGACGGCCCCGCCACCGGCTGCTCCTACATCCTGGTCACGGGCGACGGCGAGCGCACCATGAACACCTATCTCGGCGCAGCGCAGGACCTGTCGCCGGCCGATATCGATCCGGCCGAGATTGCCGCCGCCAAGATCGTCTATCTCGAAGGCTATCTCTGGGATCCGCCGGGCGCAAAGGAAGCCTTCCTCAAGGCGTCCAAGATCGCCCACGAGGCCGGCCGCAAGGTGGCGCTGACGCTGTCGGACTCCTTCTGCGTCGGCCGCTACCGCGACGAATTCCTGGGATTGATGCGGAACGGCACCGCCGACATCGTGTTCGCCAACGAGTCAGAGCTGCACTCGCTCTACGAGACCTCCGACTTCGACACCGCGCTCAAGCAATTGCGCAACGACGTCAGGCTCGGCGTGGTGACCCGCAGCGAAAAGGGGTGCGTGGTGGTGACGCCGACGGATGCTGTTGCGGCTCCCGCTTCGCCGATCTCGCAACTGGTCGACACCACCGGCGCCGGCGATCTGTTCGCCGCAGGCTTCCTGTACGGCCTTTCGCGCGACCTCTCGCACAAGCAGTGCGGCGAACTCGGCGCGCTTGCCGCGGCCGAAGTGATCCAGCACATCGGCGCGCGCCCGCTCGTGTCGCTGAAGGAGCTGGCCCAGCAGCGCGGGCTGACGGTTTAGGGCTCTGCTGATGGCCTGACGCAGGTGCGCGCGTCACACTCCGCTGTCGTCGCCCGGCTTGACCGGGCGACCCAGTATTCCAGAGACGTTAGTTGTTAAATCGAGAGGCCGCGGCGTAGTGGATTCCCAGCTTTCGCGGGGAATGACAGCCATTGTGGGGGGCGTCAGCACCTCACGCCGTCTTCGCGGCCCTCAACCCCAACCGCTGCTCGACCGCGTCCCGCATCACGAATTTCTGGATCTTTCCGGTCACGGTCATCGGGAATTCGTCGACGAATTCCACGTAGCGCGGGATCTTGTTGTGGGCGATCTGGCCGTCGCAGAAGGCGCGGATCTCCTCCGCGGTCAGTGTCTCGCCAGGCCTGACCCGGATCCAGGCACAGAGCTCCTCGCCATAGCGGGTGTCGGCCACGCCGAAGATCTGCACATCCTGGATCTTGGGGTGACGGTACAGAAACTCCTCGATCTCGCGCGGGTAGAGGTTCTCGCCGCCGCGGATCACCATGTCCTTGATGCGGCCGACGATGTTGCAATAGCCCTCGTCGTCGATGACGGCGAGATCGCCGGTATGCATCCAACCGGCGGAATCGAGCACGTCGGCGGTCTTCTCCTTCTCCTCCCAATAGCCCAGCATGACGCTGTAGCCGCGGGTGCAGAGCTCGCCGCGTTCGCCGCGCTTGACGATCCGCCCCTCGAGATCGACGATCTTCACCTCGACATGCGGATGAACCCGCCCGACGGTGGAGACGCGCCGCTCGAGCGGATCGTCGGTCGCGCTCTGGAAGCTGACCGGGCTGGTCTCGGTCATGCCATAGGCGATCGTGACCTCGCGCATGTTCATCTCGGTGTTAACGCGCCTCATCACCTCGATCGGGCAGGGCGCGCCGGCCATGATGCCTGTACGCAGTGATGCCAGGTCGAACGTCTTGAACTCGGGGTGATCGAGCTCGGCGATGAACATGGTCGGCACGCCGTACAGCGTCGTGCATTTTTCCTGCTCGATCGCGCGCAGCGTCGCGAGCGGGTCAAAGCCCTCGCCGGGATAGACCATGGTCGCGCCGAGGGTGACGGATGCGAGATTGCCCATCACCATGCCGAAGCAATGATAGAGCGGCACCGGGATGCAGATGCGATCCGCTTCCGTCAGGCGCATCGCGCGTCCGGTGAAATAGCCGTTGTTGAGGATGTTGTGGTGCGTCAGCGTCACGCCTTTTGGTGATCCCGTGGTGCCGCTGGTGAACTGGATGTTGACGGGATCGTCGAACTGAAGCGCAGCGCCGAGCGTTGCAAGCTCCTCGCGATGCTCGGTTTTGCCCATGCGCGCGACGTCCTCGAACGGGATCGTGCCTGCTGCGGCCGGACCGCCGATCTGGATCACCATCCGCAAGGCGGGCAGCCGGGCTGCCCGCAACTGTCCGGGCGTGGCGCTCTTCAGCTCCGGCAGCAGCGTGTTGAGCATTTCCATGTACTGGCTGGTCTTGAAGGCCGTCGCGGTGACGATCGCCGCGCAGCCGACCTTCTTCAGCGCGAACTCCAGCTCGCTGAGTCGATAGGCGGGGTTGATCGTCACCAGGATCAGGCCGGCCTTGGCGGCTGCGAACTGGGTCAGCGTCCATTCCGGCCGATTCAGCGACCAGATGCCGATCCGCTCGCCTCGCGCGAGTCCAAGCGCAAGAAAGCCTGCTGCCAGCGCATCGACGCGCTCGGCGAATTCCGTCCAGGTCCATCGCACGCTGTGGCTGGGCGAGACCAGTGCCTCGCGATCACCCCAGCGCCGTGCCGCACGGTCGAGACTGCGGCCGATGGTGTCGCCGAGCAGCGGCATGTCCGAGATGCCGCAAACGTAGCTTTCGGCCTTGTCTGCAAGATCGTGCGCCAAGTTCATCTCCTCGAACCTTCCTCGCCTCGTGCCGTTCAAGCCGATGGCTTTCGGGCACGAGGTTATCCGTTGCCAGGGAGGCGCGCGACACTGCGCGCCTCATACTAAGGAGTTATGCCGCCTTCTTGCCGCTGCCGGCATCGAGCCCGGCATAGACGCCACGCTCAAATCCCGCGAAGGCCTGCAGGCATTTCGCGTCGGCGAACGGCAAGAGCTGCATCAGGATTACCCCGGTGACGTCGCGCGCCGGATCGATCCAGTAGTAGGTGTTGGCAAGGCCCGCCCAGGCGAGGCTGCCGGCGCTGCGGCCTTCCGGCGTCTTTGCGGTGTTGATCATGAAGCTGAGGCCCCATTTCTTCACCTGGTCCGGATACAGATCGACGTCGTTAGTATAGATGGGCGCCGCCGTGGCCATCCTGGTCATATTGAGGTCGCCCATCTGGTTCTGGCTCATGGCGGCGATCGTCTCCGGCTTCAGCACCTGGTTGCCGTTGCCGCGCCCCTTGTTCAGGATCATCTGGGTGAACTTGATGTAGTCGGCCGCGGTCGAATAGAGGCCGCCGCCACCCATGTGGAATTCGGGGCTCTGCTCAAGCTCGAACGGGATCGCGGCGAGCTGGCCATCCTCGCCGCGCGCATGCATGCCGACCAGACGCTTGCGCATGTTATCGCTGATCTTGAAGGCGGTGTCGCCCATGCCGAGTGGCGTGAACAGATTATCGCGAAGATAGGCGTCGAGCCGCTTGCCGCTCGCAGCTTCCACCGCCTTGCCGACGAAATCGATATTGGTGCCGTACTCCCAGCGCGTGCCGGGATCGGTCATCACAGGCGTCTTCAGTGCGGCGTTCTGGCAGGTGATGATTCCAGGCGTGCCGGTCTTCTCCATGTAAGCCGCAAAATCGCGATTCCACATGTCGTAGCAGAAGCCCGCGGTGTGGGTCATCAGCTGGCGCAGCGTGATCGCGCTTTTCGCCGGCCGCAGCTTTGGCTCGCCCTTGGCATCGAAGCCCTCGAGCACTTGCGGATTGGCGAGATCGGGCAACAGCGATCCGATCGGCGCATCGAGCGATAGCTTGCCCTGCTCGACCAGCTGCATCGCGCCGGCCGATGTCACCGCCTTCGTCATCGAGGCGATCCAGAACACGCTGTCCAAGGTCATCGCTTCGGGTTTGGAGAGATCGCGCTTGCCGAACGCGCCTTGATACAGCACGTCGTTACCGCTGGCGGCGATCGCAACGACGCCGGGGATTTCCTTCGCATCGCTTGTCTTACGCAGAATCTCGTCGATCTCAGCTTTGCTTTGCATCCGCATTTCCTCCGGTTTGATTATTGTTGGAAGTGATCGGATTGTCCTCCCGGAGGTCGCGCGCGGCAAGCATCTCAACCTGCGCGCCGGTCGCGATGTCGTGACTTGACGGTTCCGGCCCCGCGCGGGACGACTGATCTGCAACACACCTTCACAATCTGCGGTGGATGGCCGCTACTGACCGTGACCTTGGATGGCCGCGGCGATATGTTTCGGGCGTTTAAACACTTGAAACATTTTGTGCGTTGCGACGTTCAGCTTGCGGCCCGGCCTGCGGCTGACGTTTGGATTTGATGCAAATTTGGCGGTCCTGGCGGCCGCGAGGGGACATGAGATGATTTCGACCTGGAGCGAATGGAAGCGCTATCCCCGTCCCGGACGGGGCGACAATCTGGAAGCGCCAATCTCGCCTGGCATTTATGAAGTGCGGGTCGCCGGATCAGGCGCGCTCTATTCGTTCGGCGCGGTCGATAATCTGGCGCAGGCGCTGGCGCTGCTGCCGGTCGGTTCGAAGAGCTGGTTCGGCCGCCGCAACCCGTCGGACGTGCCCGATCTCGAATATCGCACCTGCGCGACCTCCTCGAAAGCCGACGCGAAGGCGGCCGCCGAACGCATGATCGGCCGGCGTGAGACCTACATGAGCGGCGCGGCGTAACCCGCCGCTGCCAGCGTATCTCCCATCAGCTGTGCGTTGTCGGGCGGTGCATTGCTCCCCGTCCGCCCCTATATTCCGGCCGATCCTGACCGCCCCCGAGGGAGTAACGCCATGACGCCAACCGCTGCCGCACGAGCCCAGCATGCCACTGCCACCCTGCGTGACCGGTTGAAGGACCCGTCGCTGCTGAAGGAGGCCTGCTACATCGACGGCGCCTGGGTCGGTACGCCGGTCTTCGCGGTAAACAATCCCGCGACCGGTGTCGAGCTCGCAAAGGTGCCGCAGCTGGGTGCGGACGACACCACCAAGGCGGTCGAAGCCGCCCAGCGCGCGTTCCCGGCCTGGGCCAAGCACACCGCCAAGCAGCGCTCCAACATCCTGCGCAAATGGTTCGAGCTGATCATCGCCAACCGCGAGGATCTCGCGCTGATCCTCACCTCCGAGCAGGGCAAGCCGCTGTCGGAAGCGCTCGGCGAGGTCGACATCGGCGCCGCCTATATCGAGTTCTTCGCCGAGGAAGCGCGTCGCGTCTATGGCGAGACCATCCCGTCGCAGCGCCCCGATGCGCGGCTGCTGGCGATCAAGCAGCCGATCGGCGTTTGCGGCGCGATCACGCCGTGGAACTTCCCGAACTCCATGATCACGCGCAAAGTGTCGCCGGCGCTCGCCGCGGGCTGCACCGTGGTGCTGAAGCCGGCCAACGAGACGCCGCTGTCGGCGCTCGCGCTGGCCGTGCTTGCCGAGAAGGCCGGTATCCCCAAGGGCGTGCTTAACATCATCACCGGTGACGCGCCCCCCATCGGCAAGGTGCTGTGCGAGCATCCGGCGGTGCGCTTTGTCGGCTTCACCGGCTCGACCGCGGTTGGCAAGATCCTCTACCAGCAGGCCTCGGTCGGGGTGAAGCGGCTCGGCCTCGAGCTCGGCGGCAACGCGCCGTTCGTGGTGTTCGATGACGCCGACATCGATGCCGCGGTCGAGGGCGCGATCGTCTCGAAGTATCGCAACATGGGCCAGACCTGCGTCTGCGCCAACCGCCTCTATGCCCAGGACAAGATCTACGACGAGTTCGTCAAGAAGCTGTCGGCGAAGGTTGCGGCGATGAAGATCGGCGACGGCACCGAGAGCGGCGTCACGCAAGGTCCGCTGATCAACATGAAGGCGGTCGACAAGGTCGAGCGTCACATCGCGGATGCCGTCAAGCGCGGCGCCAAGGTCGTGACCGGCGGCAAGCGCAGCGAACTCGGACGCTCCTTCTTCGAGCCGACCGTGCTCGCCGACGTCAAGCCGGACTCGCTGGTGTCGCAAGAGGAAACCTTCGGCCCGCTCGCGCCGGTGATCCGCTTCAAGGACGAGGCCGACGTCATCGCCATGTGCAACGCCTCGCCGTTCGGCCTCGCGTCCTACTTCTACTCCCGCGACATCGGCCGCGTCTGGCGCGTCGCCGAAGCGCTGGAATCGGGCATGGTCGGCGTCAACACCGGCCTGATCACCACCGAGGTCGCGCCCTTCGGCGGGGTCAAGGAAAGCGGCCTCGGGCGCGAAGGCTCCCGTCACGGCATGGAAGAATATGTCGAGATCAAATACGTTATGATGGCCGGGGTGTAGCCGTCGGACCCGCTTGACGCAGGTCAAATGGCCTCGAGCAAGACACCGTAATTTGACACCGTAATTTGGCGCGAGCGGCATCATAGGGTGGTGCCGCACCCAGGATTGCGGCTCGCGAATGCTGACGAGGACCTCTTTCGTTCCGGGTGAGAAGCGGCTGCTTGGCCGCTTCTGGAAGAGCGCTTCAGGATATTGGCGGGGCCCCACCGCCTGGGTCGCATGGGCTCTCGTCCTCGGGTTGATCGTCAATGTGATCCTGCAACTCCTGACCCAATACGCCCTGAACTTCTGGAATCGGGACTTCTTCAACGCCATCGGCCGCAAGGATCAGGCAGAGCTGCTGTACCAGGCGTACCGGTTTCTGCCGCTGGCGGTGGCGAGTATCGCCTTGACGGTCTTCTCGGTATGGGGGCGGATGACCCTGCAGCGCTCCTGGCGCGAATGGTTGAGCAATCGCCTCTATGGCCAGTGGCTGGGAGGTTCTCACCCTGCGAGGTCAGGTGCCCTCGCCGGACACCACGAGGCACCCGAATATCGTATCGCCGACGACGCCAGGGTCGCGACCGACCTGCCGGTCGATCTCGCCACCGGGCTGCTTCAGTCCTTGCTCACCATCGGGACGTTCATCGGCGTGCTCTGGTCCGTCGGCGGCAATTTGCAGGTCCATCTCGATGGGATGGACTTCACGATTCCCGGTTATCTCGTGCTTGCCGTCATCGTTTATGCCGCGCTGCTGGCGCTCGGCATCTGGCTGACGGCCGGGCATCTGACGCGGGTCATCGAAGAGAACAAGCGCATGGAGGCCGAACTGCGGGCGATCGGGACGCATGTTCGCGAGAGCGGTGAAGGGAAGGTCGTTTCCGAGGATCGGCCGAATGGCCTCCACGCCGTGGTATCGGCGTTGAAGGCCGTGATCGCGATCTGGCGCATCTATTGCTGGCAATTGATGCGGATGACGCTCGTCACCTACACCAGTCTCCTGATCACGCCGGTGATCGGTCTGTTGCTGTGTCTTCCCAAATATCTGGTCGATGCGATGACGCTTGGCGAGGTGGTGCAGGCATCGGCGGCCTTTGTCGTCGTCCAGACCGCGTTCAACTGGTTCACGGACAACTACGCCAAGCTCGCAGAATGGACGGCCTCCGCCAACCGGGTGGCCGAACTCCTGCTCGCCCTGGATGAAGACCAGGCGATCCGGTCCTAGCCTGCCGGATCTCTTTCGCTATCGCCTGAGCACCGCGATCGTTCGGTTCGCGAACGTCAGCCGCTCGGCCATCACCGACACGAAATAGGTCAGCAGCTTTTGGCTGAGCGCGGGATCCTCGTCCTTGATCGCGTCGAATTGCTGCGCGCCCAGCACGTAGAGCACGCTGTCGATCTCGGCCTGGATGGTCGCGCTCCGTGGGGTCCGCGCGACCAGGCCCATCTCGCCGATCGTGGTGCAGCGCCCGAGGCTGCGGACCCGGGTCATGCCGCCCTGCTCGGCGGGGATCATGATTCCGACGCGGCCATCGAGGATGAAATGCATGGAATGGGCGGCTTCGCCGGCCCGCACGATGATTTCGCCGGCCTTGACCTCGAGACGTTCGCAGCGACGGCCCAGTCGTGCAGCGTCGTCCTCGTCGCCCAGGATCTGGGTCAACCAGTCGCGCAAGGAAGCCTCTCCCCGCGCCTGGCCGCGATGCCGGGCAATGATCTCGTTCTCGCACCATTCCAGCGCATGATCGAGCTCCTGCGTGATCCGCACTTCGGGCGAGATGAAGCCGCTGGCGCGCAGCGCCTTGGCGGCACCCGGCGGAAGATGCACCAGCACGAGCTCGATGCCGCGGTCCCGTGCCGTGCGCTTGATCTGGTCGAAGCTGTAGGCGGCCGAGGAGTCGATCCCCGTCACGAGCTTGAAATCGAACACGAGGAAGCGGCATTCCGGGTGCCGGTGCAGCAGGCCCTTGACGTGCTGGTAGAGACGGTTGGCCGAGCCGAAGAACAGATAGCTCTGCAGCATCAGGCCCTGGATGTTGCGACCATGGGCCGCCAGCAGCGCCTGTTCGTCGCGCGACCGGTCGAGCGACGAACGATATTCGGTGCCGTCGAAGCCGAACTTGACGGAGCTGACGCGCGCGGCGCTCAGTGCGAAGATCGTGCATCCGATCACGATGCCGATCAGGATGCCGGCGACGAAACCCCATTTCAGGATGATGAGGATGATCGCAAGCAGCGACAGATATTCCGGCGTTGACAGCCGCCGTCGCGACTGCACGATCCATTTGTGCAGCGTGTCGCTGCCGAGATAGACCAGCAGCCCGCCCAGCACGAGCTTGGGCATGAAGCCGAGCAGCGTCGGCGCAACGACCAGCATCGAGGCCGAGATCGCCGCGGAGGTCAGGCCCGAGAGGCGGCCGCGTCCCCCGGCCGAAAAGTTGAGGATGGAGCGGCTGACCGAGATGCAGCCGGTGTACCCGCCCAGCGCACCGCAAAGCATGTTGGCAAGGCCGGTGACGTTCAATTCGCGCTCCAGGTCGGCTTCGCGGTGCGTCGCGACCTCGACACCGGTGGTGTTGAAGAGCGTGCTCGATGCCGTGACGAAGATCACCGCGATGAGGTTGCCGGACAATTCGGGTAGCGTGGACCAGGGATAGTGAGCGAGCGCCTGCGTCGTCCACGGCCATTCCAGCCCGATCTGCTGCGGCGGATGAAACGTCCATCCCAGCGCCTGTGCTTCCGCCGGGGAAATGCCGGCGACCCAGAACGCGACATGCGCGGCGATCGTGCCCGCGATCAGGATCAGCGGCAGTCCGATCGGCGTGCGCGAGCGGTGCCAGGTGAGATAGAGCACTGCGGCCATCGCGCAGGCGGCACTGAGCTCGAAGACCGTGGTCGTGTTGGCAAAGCGTCCAAGGGTTGCCAGTTGAAGCGGCTGGCCGGTGATGACCCTGATGGCGCCCAGCAGGATCAGGCAGCCGGTCGCGCCCAGAAAGCCGCCGACCACCGGATACGGTACGTACCGGATGGCGCGGCCGATCCGCGTGACGCCGAACGTGCAGAGCACGAGGCCGGTGGCGATGCTGACGAGACCAAAGGTGACGAGCACCGGCGCCAGAAGCGGTGCGGTAGGATCCACGGCGGTGATCCGCTCGACCAGCGACGAGGCGACGATCCCCGTCATGGCGGCCGTCGAGGCCTCAGGCGCGGCGATCGCAAAGCGCAGCGAGCTTCCGAGCCCAACGACGAGGGCCAGAACGGCCGATGCCATGAAGGTGACGCCGACGCCTGTGCTCAAATATGACGCCAGCGGACCGGCGAAGATCAGGACCGAATAGGACAGGCCGAGGGTGACGGTCAGGACGCTGGCGGCAGCACCGCCGAGCACATCATTCAGAGCACGTGTGATCGCCGGATTCAACCGGAGCAACGGACTGGATTGGATCGTTGAATCTGCCACGCCCCTTCCTCGCTGCTCGCGCGATGAGAACGGGGAGCCTAGCGCAATCGGGTGCCCGGGTCCCTCAACGGCCATTGATGAAGGAGAAGGCGGCGTCGGAGACCCCGAGGAGTGCACCGGCCTCTCCACATCATTGCGAGCGAAGCGAAGCAATCCAGACCGTTTCCGCGGCGGGATCCTGGATTGTTTCGCTTCGCTCGCAACAACAGAGTGTGCGGCAGCGGACGAGCTAAATCTTCAGCTCCACCCCCGTCACGCGCCGATAGGCTTCGAGGTACCGCTTGCTGGTCGCATCGACCACGCTCGCGGGCAGCGGTGGCGGCGGGGCGTCGCCGTTCCAGCGGCCCGCGCGGCGTTCGACGTCGAGATAGTCGCGCAAGGGCTGCTTGTCGAAGCTGGCCTGCGGCTGGCCGGGCTTGTAGGTATCGACCGCCCAGAAGCGTGACGAGTCCGGCGTCATGACTTCGTCGATCAGGATGATTCGGCCGTCCTTGTCGCGGCCGAACTCGAACTTAGTATCGGCGATGATGATGCCCTGCTCGCGCGCCAGCTCTTCGCCGAGCGTGTAGATCGCGCGCGTCATGCTCTCCAGCGTATAGGCGACCTCGTCGCCGACGACCTCGCGCATTTTCGCGATGGTGATGTTCTCGTCATGGCCGCTCTCGGCCTTGGTCGCGGGGCTGAAGATCGCGGGATCGAGCTTCTCGCTTTCGACGAGACCGGTCTTCAGCTTTTCGCCCGCCAGCGTGCCGCTCTGTGCATATTCCTTCCAGGCCGAGCCCGAGAGATAGCCGCGGATCACGCATTCGATCGGAAATACGGTGGTGCGCTTGCACAGCATGGTGCGGCCGAGGATCTCGGCGCGATGCGGCTTCAAGGCCGGCACGGCCGTGATGATCTCGTCGGTATCGGCGCTGATCATGTGATGCGGCACGATGCCTTCGAGCTTGTTGAACCAGTATGCACTGATCTGCGTGAGGACCGCGCCCTTCATCGGGATGGTCTCTGCCATCACGACGTCGAAGGCGCTGATGCGGTCGGTGGTGACGAGCAGCAGGCGGTCGTCGTCGACGGCGTAGATATCGCGCACCTTGCCGCGGCCGATCTTGGCGAGGGGCAGGTCGCTGGAGAGCATGGTGGTCATGGCAGAGCCTTCAGGAAATAAGTCCAGCCGCGCCTGATGCTGCGGCCGGACACCGGATTAGCCTATTCCGGCAGCGGAATGAACTCATGTTCCTGTGGAACTGCGGCGAAGCGACCGGTTTTCCAGTCCTGCTTGGCCTGCTCGATCCGCTCCTTGCTGGACGAAACGAAATTCCACCAGATGTGCCGCGGCCCTTCCAGCGCATCGCCACCCAGAAACATCATCCGCGTGGCCTTCAGCGCCTTCACGGTGATGCGATCGCCGGGTCGGAAGATCAGCAGCCGCGGCCCCTCATAGCGCTCATTTGCGATCTCGACCTCACCGTCGACCACATAGATCGCACGCTCCTCGTGGTCGGGGTCGAGCGGCACGGTCGCACCGGCGGCGGCCGTGACCTCGGTGTAGAACCAGGGCGAGACCATCTTCACCGGCGAGGAGATGCCGAATGAAGAGCCCGCAATCACCCGCGCGGTGAAATCGCGCTCCGAGATCATCGGCAGATCCCCCGCCGCATAATGCTGGAACGAGGGATCGATCTCTTCCGAGCCTTCAGGCAGCGCGATCCAGCTCTGCAGGCCGAGCATCTGCTGGCCCGAAGCGCGCTGTGCATCCGGCGTCCGCTCGGAATGCGCGATGCCGCGGCCCGCCGTCATCAAATTCATCGCGCCGGGCGCGATCTCCTGCACATTGCCTTCGCTGTCGCGATGCATGATGGACCCGTCGAACAGATAGGTGACGGTGGCAAGCCCGATATGCGGATGCGGCCGCACGTCCATGCCCTTGCCGGAGACGAACTGCACCGGACCGAAATGATCAAAGAAAATGAAGGGCCCGACCATCTGCCGCTTGCCATGCGGCAGCGCCCGCCGCACCGCGAATCCATCGCCGAGGTCGCGGGTGCGCGGCACGATGACGAGATCGAGCGCATCGCAGGACATGGGATCGCCGAGCACGGGATCGTTGGAGGGTTGCCAGCTCATGGTGGACTCCTTCTCAATTGCGAGCCCGAGCGTAGCAGAATTTCGCATCGGCGTCGCCACAATGGGGCGGCGCGGAGGTGGCGTGGTATTAGCGCCACATGCTCCGCTGTCATCGCCCGCGAAAGCTGGCGATTTAGTACGCCGCGGTCTATCGGTTCAATCATTAGCATCTCGGAGTACTGGATCGCCCGGTCGAGCCGGGCGATGACAGCGGAGAGCGAGGATGGTCCTTGAAAAAAATACTCCAACGAACGATGTTCGATCGATCCTAACCGTGATCGTTCACATCGCCCCATGACCCTTGCCACCCTCGACCTCGCCTTTCGCGCTGCCAGCGTCGCGTTGCTGCTGGTGCTGGCAGCGTCGTTGCTCGCCGATTTCCGCAAAGTGCTCGCTGCTCGCCTCGGCGCGGCCTTCGCGCTGGGTTCGGCCGCGCATGCGGTGAGCTATTCGATGGATGTCACGTCGCGGGTCCCGCTCTGGCATGCACCGCTGATCGCAATATCGACCGGCACCATCGTGGTGTTCTGGTTGTTCACGCGCGCCCTGTTCGACGACGAGTTTCGCATCCGCTGGTGGCACGGCTTGATCTGGGCGCTGGTGACGGCCTTCAGCTTCGCAGGCTGCGTCTGGATTGCACCCAGCGGCCATGTGCGGTTCTCGGTGACGGTGGTCAATCTGATCGCTCTCGGTTTCATCGTGCTAGCGCTCTGGGAGATGATCGCCTCCTGGCCGGCCGACCTGGTCGAGCGCCGCCGCCGCGTTCGCGTCTTCATAGTCTGTGCAATCGCGCTCTATGGTGGGCTGAATGCGGTGCTCCAGATCGCCACCGCGGGCCACCACATCGGCACTGCAGCCGAAACCATCAACGCCGGCGTGCTCGCCTGCACCGTGGCGGCGATCGTTTATGCCATGATGCGCGTGGACGGCGCGGATCTGTTTCCGGCTGCGGGGGAGCCCGCGCCGCCCCGTGTTTTCAGTCAGCCTGCGGCGGATGCCTCGGCCGACCAAAAGCTCATCGATGCCTTGATGCGCCTGATGGCGGACGAGCGGATCTATCGTCACGAGAACATCACCATCGGCGTGCTGGCAGGCCGGCTGAAAATTCCGGAATACCGGCTGCGCCGGTTGATCAACCAGCGGCTCGGCTATCGCAACTTCAATGTATTCCTGAACAACCATCGGATCGAGGAGGCCAAGGCCGCCCTCGCCGACCCCGCGCAGGCCGAGGTTCCCGTCATCACCATCGCGATGGACGCCGGCTTCCAGTCGCTGGGCCCGTTCAACCGTGCCTTCAAGGCGGTGACCGGGGTGACGCCGACGGAATATCGCCGGCTCAAGGTCGATGCGGCTTAGATTTCAGGCCTTTGAAATCACACAATAATTCCAGAATCGACGAGCCCCGATCAATTTCGACGAGGCCGATTTCCAAACCCGGCGAGCGCGTATCGCCCGCATCCGGCCTGCTCTCCCGCACTCGCCCCGCAGCCGGAGACAACCCGTGACCCCTCGCCGCAAGATCATCCTCGCTACCACCGCCATCGCCTGTGCCGGCCTCGCGCTTGGCACGGCTCGGGCCCGTGACGTGCCCAAGATTGCCACCGGCTTCATCGCGCACACGCTCTGCTCAGAGACGTTCGTCTCCGGCCTTGATCCCATGCGCGACCTCACTGAAACGACCGACGCGATGCCGGGCAGCGGGCTCCTGACCTGGGCGATGAATTTGCAGATCGATCGCGCCCGCAAGGATGTCACGGTCAGCCTGTTCGGCATCGGCCGCAGCCATGCGGTCTATCGCGAGGGGCTCGGCTGCACGCTCGAGCACGGCCAGGGGATTGCCGGTGTCGCTTTGCCGCCTGACGACAAGCAGCCGGTCTTGCTCCCCGATATCGCCGGCGCCGGACTGGTGCCGCCGCAAAGCGACGCGCTGTCAGCCGCGCTCGACCGCGCCTTCACCGAGCCCGCGCAGCCGCCTTATCGCCGCACCCGCGCGATCGTCATCATGAAGGGCGGCCGCGTCATCGCCGAACGCTATGCCGACGGCATCGGGCCGCAGACGCAGCTGCTCGGCTTCTCCATGACGAAGTCGGTGGTCTCGGCACTCTCTGGCATTCTCGTGCGCCAGGGCAAGCTCAAGCTGGATGGGCCCGCGCCGGTCGCCGCCTGGAAAAATCCTGAAGATCCGCGTCACGCCATCACCGTCGATCAATTGCTGCGTCACACCGCCGGCCTTGCGCTCGGCAGTTCGTTGCAGGCCTCGCTCGGTTCCGTGCTCGAGCCGGTCAACACCATGAAATACGTCGAGGACGACATGGCGGGCTTTGCCGAGCGCGCGCCGCTTGCGACCGCGCCGGGCACCGCGTGGAATTATCACGACGGTAACACCATCATCCTCTCGCATCTCATTCGCGACGCCGCCGGCGGCAAGCCGGCCGACGCGCTCCGCTTTGCCCGCCGTGAATTGTTCGCGCCGCTCGGCATGACCGACGTCACGCTCCAGCTCGATGCTTCAGGCACGATCGAAGGCGCCGGCGAGATGATGGCCTCCGCGCGCGACTGGGCACGCTTCGGCCAGCTCTATCTCAACGACGGCGTCGTCGGCGGCAAGCGTATCCTGCCCGAGGGCTGGGTGAACTATTCGGCATCGGCCACGCCCAACGCGTGGGTCGGCATCGGCGCCGGTTTCTGGACCAATCAGGGCAACAGCTTCGGCGCGAAATTTCGCGTCGAGCACGGCTGGCCGCGCGATGCCTTCTTCGCCAAGGGCACGATCGGCCAGTACACGATCGTGATCCCGTCGGAGAAATTGGTGATCGTGCGCCTCGGCCGCTCGCCGAACTTCCCGCCGCAAGCCGACGGCGTGTTCGATCTCGTGCGCGATGTCGTGGCCGCAACGCGCGAGAAGGGAAAGCTGGCGGGAGCGAACTAGACGGCTACTGCCGTCCCAGCTCCGTCGCCTTGGCCACGCGGTCGAAACGCTCCAGCGTCATGATCGCATCGGCGAACTTGTCGGCCCGTGCGTTCAGCACGGGCCGTGCCAGCGTCAGGAATTTCTGCTGCATCGCCTGTGCGTCGGGGAACGAATTGGGCTCGCCGGAAGGGTCGGCGTAAAGCCGCTCGTGCACGCCATCGTCCGTGGTGATGCTGACGCGCGCGCCGAAGGGGTGGGTGCGGCCGATCTCGAGCCGGTCGTCCTGCACCACGTCGAACTTGTCCGCGAGCGCGTCGATCGCGGCATCGCCGAGCCTCGCGTAATCGTCCCAGCCGAACGAGCCCTGGTCGAGCGCGAGCGCGCCGGTGAAGAACATCGAGAACTGGCCGCCGACGATCGAGGTCGGATGCCGCTTGGTCGCGGCATCGCCGGTGAGGGTGATGCCGTTGCGATGCAGGCCGATCTCTACGCGCTTGACCTGGTCGGGCGTCAGATTGTGCTCGCGCCGCATCGCGATCAGCGCGTCGATCGCAGCATGCGTGTAGCGGCAGCTCGGATACGGCTTCACGCCGATCTTCATGGTCTCATAGGTCTTGCCGAGCTCGGCGATCGCCTTGCCCGGATGCGGATCGTCGGTGTAGCCGGTGAGCAGGCCGTGCTTGCCTTCGATCGATTCCGTCGCACCGACGAAATCGTTGCGCGCCAGCGTCGCTGCGATCACGCCGTTCATGGCGGCGGCGCCGACCTGGTAGCGCTTGTTCCAGGCGCCGTTCATCAGAAACTGCAGCGAGCCCGCAGCCTGGCTGCCGGCAACGCCGAAGGCGGCGATGATCTGCGGCTCGGAGAGCCCGAACAATTTCGCTGCCGCTGCGGCCGAGCCGTATGTGCCGGCGGTCGCAGTCGGGTGGAAGCCGCGCGCATAATGCGAGGTCGGGTCGAGCGCGTTGCCGAGCCGGCAGCAGACCTCATAACCCGCGACGATCGCCGTCAGCACATCGCGGCCGGAAGCACCGACCATCTCGCCGACGGCGAAGGCGGCCGGAACCACCGGCGCGCTCGGATGCAGCGAGGAATCCGCATGCGTATCGTCAAAATCGAGGGAATGGCCGAGCGCGCCGTTGAGCAGGGCCGCCACCGCCGGCGTCCAGGTCTTGCTGTCGCCGAATACGGTCGAGCAGCCCTTGGTGTCGAGCGCCAGCGCTTCCAGCATCTTCAGCAGCGAGGGGGTGGATTCGGCCTCTCGCCGGGCCCGGATGGCGCTGCCCAAAAAGTCCAGCGTCAGCGCCTTGGCGCGCTCCAGCACCTCCGCCGGAATATCGGCGAATTTCAGCTTGGCGACATAGGCGGCGAGCGTTGCGGTTTCGTGGGCCATCGTGTTTCCTCGTTTTGGCCGGCAAGTTAGGCGGGCTGATTTTGCCTTTCAAGCAGCCTTGGGGCCGCGGGCATCAGCTATGCTTTTGCCTGGCCTTGAGAGGATCGGGACATCAGACGATGGCAGGTGCGAAAGAGCTGTTCGACCGGGTCCGGCCGCGACGGACGCAATTGGGACTGGCGATCCGGGTCACGGTGGCAGCGACGGCCGCCTATGCGCTCGCGACCGCGCTGCATCTGTTGTTGCCACTCTGGGCGGTCCTGACTTCGCTGATCGTGACCCAGATGAGCGTCGGCCGCTCGCTGAAGGCGACGCGCGATTACATGCTCGGCACGATCGGCGGCGCCATCTATGGCGGCGCCATCGCGATCACGCTGCCCTATTCCAGCGAAGCGGGGCTGTTGGGGCTGCTGGTGCTCGCGGTCGCGCCGCTCGCGCTCGTCGCCGCGATCTATCCGAACCTGAGCACCGCTACCGTGACCGCGGTGATCGTGCTGCTGGTGCCGACCATGCATCATGCCGATCCGCTGGCGTCCGCTATCGATCGCGTCAGCGAGGTCTCGGTCGGCGCCATCACCGGGCTCTTGGTCTCCTTCCTGGTGCTGCCCTCGCGCGCGGTGCGGCAGATCCGCGCCAGCGCCGCGAAGCTGCTCGAGCTGATCGCGGAGGCCTTCACCGAACTGCTCGCCGGCCTCACCCGCGGCCGCGACAACGACGCGCTGCACCGGATCCAGGACGGCATCGGCACCGCCATCGTGGACATGAATGCGATCGGCGCCGAGGCCGAGCGCGAGCGTTCGGCGCGGCTGTCGAGCGGTCCCGACACCGGCCCCCTGTTGCGCACGATCTTGCGGCTGCGCCACGACGTCGTGATGATCGGCCGTGCCACCGTGGTGCCGCTGCCGGTCGAGGTGCAGGTCCGCCTTGCCGCGCCGCTGGCGGAGGTCGGCGCTGCGATCGCACGCTTTCTGAAGTCGGCGGCCGAAGCCTTGCGCGAGGGCGCCGGCGCGCCGCCGATCCATCCTGTCCATCTCGCGCTTCAGCATTACGCCGAAGCGGTCGCGGCGGTACGCCAGGACGGCCTGATCCGCGGCCATGCAAGCGATACCGCGGAACGCTTCTTCGCGCTGGGTTTCTCGCTGGAGCAGATGCACCAGAACCTCTGCGATCTCGACCGCGTCGTCGGCGAATGGTCGGAGGCCGCGCGCGACAAGTCCGCGCGCGTGGCAGAGTAGGGAAGGCAAGCAGGTCTCGGACCGAGAGGAAAGGAGAGAGCATGTTGGGCAACGCAAAGGTTGCGACGCGGCTTCCGGCCCAAAACCTCGAGCGCGCGCGGGCATTTTACGCCGAAAAACTTGGGCTCAGGCCGGTGGAAGAACGCAGAGGTGGACTCCGCTACGTCTGCGCTGGGGGTGAGTTCGCGATATTCCTCTCAGGCGGAATGCAATCCGGCACGCATACGCAAATGGGTTGGGACGTCGAGGATATCGAGGCAACCGTACGCGAGCTTCGCGCGCGCGGGGTCGAATTCGAGGAGTACGATCTGCCCGGCCTGAAGACGGTCGATGGCATAGCTGAGATTACCGGGAACTATCCCAGCAAGGGAATTGGAGAGCGGGGCGCGTGGTTTCGCGATAGCGAAGGTAACTTGCTGGGGCTCGGGCAGCCGGTTCGAATGTGACGGGCTGCATTGCTGCCATTGAGCGCACGTTCTAGCGCTTCGTCAGGCCCTTGCTCTGCATGCGCCAGACCAGCAGGTCGATGCGGTCCTGACCGAAGAACGGCTCGTTCTCGAACACGAAGGTCGGCACGCCCCAATGGCCCGAGGCGGCGTGGTCTTTTTCATTCTCCGCGATCACCTGCTCGTAGCGATCCGGGTCGGCGGTGATCGCGGCATCCATGGCGGCAAGATCGAAGCCGACTTTCGCGGCGGCGCGCGCCAGATGATCGCCCTCGTTCCACCCGGCAACCGAACCATCCCACAGCACGCGCGCGATCGCATATGTGAATTCGAGCGAGCGCCCTTCGAGCTGCGCCATGGCGCCTAATCGCGTCAGGCGATGGATGTAGGGCTGCTCGGTCGCAACATCGAGCGTCGTCTTGTCCTGCACGATCGGATCGGGCCGCGGAAAGCGGAACGGAATGCCTTCGTGCTCCGCCACGCGCGTGCTGTCGAGCACCACATAGCGAATGAAGTTCGGGCTGGCCTTCTTGAAGAACCCGGGCACGCGGACCGCGAGCGGATAGACCGGCCGCAGATTGACCTTGAGGTCATATTCTTCGACGAGCTTCAGTGTCCTGGGCAAAGCCAGATAGCTGAAGGGACTGCGATAGGAGTAGAACAGGTCGACGGACAATGTCATCGCGCCGGCTCCGCAATTCGGCCCATCATGCCGCGGGCCACGAGCTTGTGGAACGGCGTGATCAGCGCGAGGTAGGTCCGCCCGAGCAAATTGTTCGTTTTCACCAGGGTGGTCACGGTGACATGGCGAAGCGTCGCTTCGCCGGCGACATCGACCACGATACGGAAATCGAGATGATAGTCGTCGAAGCCGGCGATCAGCCGCTCCGGCGTCTCGCTCACCACCGGAAACAGGCCGATCAGGCCGCCGGGTGCGTAAGCGCCTTCACCCGATGTCTTCAAACCGAAAGGGCTCACCAGAATGTTGCGCAAGCGCGTCAGCGCATCGATCCAGCGCGGCCCGTGCAGCACCATTCGGGTACAGGCCTCGCGGGCGCTCAATTGCGCCGCACCGACCTCGACACGAAAAGCGTCGATGAACTGCGCGCCCGACAGCACCGTACCGGCATCGACATCAGGCGTAATTTCGCGAACGGGTCCCGTCATTCCAGCAGTTTGCGCGTCAACATGCGGAAGCGCAAGATCAACAGGCCGGCATAAACGAACGATCCGATCGACAATCCGGTCCAGACACCGACCGCGCCGAGGCCGGCGTGGAACGCGAGCGTCCAGGCGATCGGGAAGCCGACGCACCAGTAGCCGATGGCGGCGAACACCAGCGTCATCCTGGTGTCATTGATGCCACGCAGCGCGCCGCCCATGATGGTCTGCAGCGCGTCGGCGATGAAGAAGGTCGCGCCGACCAGCAGCAATGTCGCGGTCAGCTCGACTATCGGCGCGCTGGCCTCGCTGTTGCCGAAGAACAGCCGTCCCAGCTCATAGCGGCCGAGGATAATGGCAACGGTCAGCGCTGATACAAACGCGATCCCGAGCAGCGCGGCGACGAGGCCCGCACGTCGCACGCCCGCCGGATCGTCGCGGCCGAAGGCGTGACCGACCCGCACCGTCGCGGCCATGCCGATGCCGAGCGGGACCATGAACAGCACGGCCGTGACCTGGAGCGCGATCTGGTGCGCGGCGAGCGCGGTAGTCGAGATCAGGCCCATCAGGAGTGCGGCCGAGGAGAACAGGCCGTATTCCAGCAGGAGCGAGAACGAGATCGGAGCGCCGATCACGATCAGCTGGCGCGTCAAAGGCCAGTCAATCCGCCACAGATGCGCCAGCGGATGGTAGTCCGAGAACGGCTTGCGCCACCCCGCAATGGCGAGCGCGGCGATGAAGGTGCCGAGATTGACCAGCGTGGTCGCAAGCCCCGCGCCGAACAGACCGAGCTCCGGCAGGCCGACTAGCCCATGGATCAGGCAATAGACCAGCGCGAAATTCGCAGGAATCGCTGCGAGCGTGATCCACAGCGGCGGCTGCGGCCGGTTCACAGCGCTCATCATGCTGCGCAGCGCGATGAAACCGAGCGCCGGCGCGATGCCCCAGGCAAGGCCGTTCAGATAGCGCTGCGCGAGGCCGGCCGAATGCGGCGCCTGTCCGAGCGCGATCAGGATGTGCTCGCCATAAAGCGGCGAGGCCATCATCGGCAGCGATATGAGGAACGCGACCCACAGGCCTACGCGCAAGGAGCGGCGGATGCGCCTGACGTCGCCGGCGCCGAACGCCTGCGCGGCCAGCGGGGACACCGCAGCCATCAGGCCGAGCCCGAAGGTGAAGCTGACGAAATAGACGGTGTGCGCAAGTGCCGCAGCCGCCACCGCATCCTCGCCGAGCCGGCCGATCAGCACCAGATCGCTCGTGATCATCGCAATCTGCCCGAGCTGCGTCAGCATCATCGGCACGGCCAGCCGCAGCGTCTCGGCGAATTCCCGCGCGAGATGGTTTTGCGGCACGCCGGTTTGCGGATGCTGGTGTGGCTGGACGGTGTCGAGCATGGCGGCGTCAATAGCACGACCGCACGTCGAAAACATGGCTCTTCGTGCAAGGCGTGCGGAGCTCTCTCCGCTAGCTCGCATCGTAGGGTGGGGAAAGGCGCACTTGCGCCGTGCCCACGATCTGTCGATGATTCGAGAGAGAAGGTGGGCACGCTTCGCTTTGTCCACCCTACGGGACTGTTTGTGGAGCCGAAGAGCTCCTCAGCCCTTCCGTTCCGGAACGCGGCGGATCTTCGCGCCGAGCGCGTTCAGCCGTTCGTCGATGCGCTCATAGCCGCGCTCGATCTGGTCGGCGTTGTTGATCGTCGAGGTGCCCTCGGCGCAGACGGCGGCGAGCAGCATCGCCATGCCGGCGCGGATGTCGGGCGAGATCATCGAGGCGCCGCGCAGACGGCTGGGCCCGGCGATGATGGCGCGATGCGGGTCGCACAGCACGATGCGCGCGCCCATCGCGATCAGCTTGTCGACGAAGAACATCCGCGATTCGAACATCTTCTCGAACATCAGGATCACGCCTTCGCATTGCGTGGCGGTGACGATCGCGATCGACATCAGGTCGGCCGGGAAGGCCGGCCAGGGCTGGTCCTCCAGCTTCGGCACGTGGCCGCCGAAATCGTCCTGGATCTTCAAAGTCTGGTTCGACGGCACGATCAGATCGTCGCCCTCGACGCGGCAGACGATGCCGAGCCGCTCAAAACCCATGCGGATCGAGCGCAGATGCTCGACGCCTGCACGTACGATGCGAAGCGGTGAGCGCGTCACGGCAGCAAGGCCGATCAGCGAGCCGACCTCGATATGGTCGGGCTGGATCCGATAGGTCGCTTCTCCCAGCGTCGCCGGGCCATGCACGACCATGGTGTTGGTGCCGATACCGTCGATCTTCGCGCCGAGCGCAACCAGGAAGTTGGCGAGGTCCTGGACATGCGGCTCGGACGCCGCATTGCGCAAATAGGTGACGCCGTCGGCCGCGACCGCGGCGACCAGCGCGTTCTCGGTCGCGGTGACGCTCGGCTCGTCCAGGAACACGTCGGCGCCGGTGAGCTTGGGGCAGCGGAATTCGAGCCGGTCGGTCGCGGTGACCTTGGCGCCGAGTTGCTCCAGCGCCAGCATGTGGGTGTCCAGCCGCCGACGCCCGATCACGTCGCCGCCGGGCGGCGGCAGCATCACCTCGCCGCAGCGCGCGAGCAGGGGACCCGCGAGCAGGATGGATGCGCGGATGCGCACGCAGAGCTCAGGATCGAGATCGGCGGCGCGGATGCTCTTGGCGTGGATGTGAAGCGTATTGCGCGCGGTCCATTCGGCGGATGCGCCGACCGAGCGGATCAGCTCGACCAGCGTCTCGGTGTCGCGGATGCGCGGCACGTTCTCCAGCGTCACCGGATGCTCGGTGAGCAGCGCGGCCGCGATGATCGGCAGCGCCGAATTCTTATTGCCGGCCGGCTCGATCGAACCCGAGAGCCGGTGACCGCCCTCGACGATGTATTGAATGGGCGCCACGGTGGTTCTCGCTGTTCTGTTGAGGGTGGGCGGGCTGCTTTGGAGGCGGAAACTATAGGGAATTGAGCGCGGTAGCAATTGTGGCGACCGCGGCCCGAGCCCGTCTGTCGACCCCGAAAGGACTAGAACAAGCCGATGATATTTCCCACCACATAGAGGATCGCAATCAGGATCAGCGCCCCGATCACGACAAAGGAGATTTCGATCGCAATAGCGCCGGTGCCGAGCGTTGCGGCGACGGCTGCGAGGAGACGCTCCTCCCTGAAAACCAGCGCGAGGACCGAGAGCAGGATCGCAAGCAGGCCGAGCGAAATGGCAGTGATCGAAGCCGCTTCGCTCCAGCTCCGTCCGGCCGATTTCTCGACCTTCGGCGACTGATACTCCACGCCCTTCACGCGCGCGATGATGCGGTCCTTGATGCGGTGCCCGGTATCGACGATCACCTGGTCCGCCGGGGGCGGCGGATAGATGATCGGCACGACCCAATGCGGCAGCACGGCCGCAATGAAGGCCAGCACCCCGATGAGGCTCCCGATCACGCCAAGCCGGCGTGAAGGGAGAGCAACGGGCTTTACCGCAGGAGCGCTCATGACATGGCGTTTCCCGGCCGGAATTGGCTCATGGGTTGACGCTACTTCGTCGTGCTGGCGGGCGGGAAGGTTCAGGAAGACGGTCTCTGCCACCTCTCCACGACGGGGAGAGGTGATCTGCGTCCGTGGTTCGCAGCGATCAAGCCAAAACGCGCCGCCCTCAAATATCGATCGTCGCGCTCAGCGAGTGTTCCTGGATGAAGTCGCGTCGCGGCTCGACCACGTCGCCCATCAGCTTGGTGAAGATGTCGTCCGCCTCGTCGACTTCCTTGACCTTGACCTGCAGCAGCGAACGCGCGTCGGTGTCGAGCGTGGTCTCCCAGAGCTGCTCGGGGTTCATCTCGCCCAGACCTTTGTAACGCTGCAGCGTGATACCCTTACGGCCGGCTTCGGTGACCGCCTCGAACAGATCGACCGGGCCGTGAACCACGTGCTCGGTGTCCTTGCGCCGCAGCCTGCCGGCGCGGGCATAGACGTCCTGCAGCCTGGTCGTATACTCGTCGAGCTTGCGCGCCTCGGCGGAGCCCAGCAGCGCGTCGTCGATGACGGCGGCTTCCTTGACGCCGCGCACGGTGCGCTCGAACAGAAAACCCTGGCCTTCGACGAACTGTCCGACCCAGCCGCGCTCGACCTCCTCGGCCTGGCTGTCCAGCCGGGTCGCGATGTACTGAGCCGCGGCCGCAGCGTTCTCGGGGTTGCCATAGACCGACTTGTTCAGCACGCCGGTGATGGCAGCCTGCTCGATGACCTTGCGGTTATAGCGGCTATGGAGATTGCGCAGGATGCTGCGGACCACGCGAGCGTCATCGACCAGCGCGCGCAGATCGCGCCCGGTGCGGTCGCCGCCGGTGCCGGGAATGTAGACGCAGTCATCGAGGCCGGCGTCGATCAGATAATCTTCCAGCGCGCGCTCGTCCTTCAGATACTGCTCGGACTTGCCGCGTGAAACCTTATACAGCGGCGGCTGCGCGATATAGAGATAGCCGCCGTCGATGATGTCGCGCATCTGCCGGTAGAAGAACGTCAGCAGCAGCGTGCGGATATGGGCGCCGTCGACATCGGCATCCGTCATCACGATGATCTTGTGATAGCGCAGCTTCTCGACCGAGAATTCGTCGCTGATGCCGGTGCCGAGCGCGGTGATCAGCGTGCCGATCTGCTCGCTCGACAACATCTTATCGGGGCGGACGCGCTCCACATTGAGGATCTTGCCGCGCAGCGGCAATACCGCCTGGAATTCGCGGTTGCGGCCCTGCTTGGCGCTGCCGCCTGCGGAGTCACCCTCGACGATGAAGAGTTCCGACTTGGCCGGATCCTTCTCCTGGCAGTCGGCGAGCTTGCCGGGCAGCGAGGAGACCGAGAGCGGGCTCTTGCGGGTGAGCTCGCGCGCCTTTCGCGCGGCTTCGCGGGCCGCGGCGGCCTGGATCACCTTGCCCACGATCATCTTGGCCTCGGACGGATGCTCCTCGAACCATGCCTGGAGCGCCTCGTTGAGGACGTTCTCGACCACGGGGCGTACTTCCGAGGACACCAGCTTGTCCTTGGTCTGCGACGAAAACTTCGGATCCGGCACCTTCACCGACAAGACGGCGGTGAGGCCTTCGCGGCAATCGTCGCCGGTCAGCGCGATCTTTTCCTTTTTCGCGTTGGTCTCGGCATAGCCGTTGACCTGGCGCGTCAGCGCGCCGCGGAAACCGGCGAGATGGGTGCCGCCGTCACGCTGCGGGATGTTGTTGGTGAAGCACAGCACGTTCTCGTGGTAGCTGTCGTTCCACCACAGCGCGGCCTCGACGCCGATGCCGTTGGCTTCCGAGCGCACCATGATCGGCGCCGGCACGATCGCCTTCTTGTTGCGATCGAGATATTTGACGAATTCCTCGACGCCGCCGGAATAGTGCATCTCCTCGCGCTTCTCGACCGCGTGGCGCATGTCGGAGAGGACGATGTTGACGCCGGAATTGAGAAAGGCGAGCTCGCGCAGGCGATGCTCGAGCGTCGCAAAGTCATATTCGATGTTCTTAAAGGTCTCGGTCGAGGCCAGGAACGTCACTTCGGTGCCGCGTCGACCCGGCGCATCGCCGACGACCTTGAGCGGCGCCACCGCATCGCCATGGGCGAACTCGATGTAGTGCTCCTTGTTGTCGCGCCAGATGCGCAAGCCGAGCTTGCTCGACAGCGCGTTGACGACGGAGACGCCCACGCCGTGCAGACCGCCTGAGACCTTGTAGGAGTTCTGGTCGAACTTTCCGCCGGCGTGGAGCTGGGTCATGATGACCTCGGCCGCCGAGATGCCTTCGCCCTTGTGGATGTCGACGGGAATGCCGCGGCCATCGTCGCGCACGGTGACGGAATTGTCGGCATTCAGTATGACGTCGACGCGCGTGGCATGGCCCGCCAGCGCTTCGTCGATCGCGTTGTCGACGACCTCATAGACCATGTGGTGCAGGCCCGAGCCGTCATCGGTGTCGCCGATATACATACCGGGGCGCTTGCGGACGGCATCCAGCCCCTTGAGCACGCGGATCGATTCCGCGCCGTATTCGCTCGCGGAAGAGGTCTCGTTTTCGGCAGCTTGCTGCCGAGCAGGTTCTGTCATGAGAGGCCTTCGAAATGTCGCCCGAATCAGCCGCGCAAAAGGCGCTGATCTGGAAGCTATTTGTGCCACGAAAGAGGGCTTGCGCCTAGCGCAAAGTATCGCCTGGCAACCCTTTGAGCAGATAGGGTTTTTGGGTCGATTTTCAAGGCGTGTGGAGGCCGATTCCGGGGCTGCCTAAAAGCCCGATTCGAGGCCCCGCTTTGGGTCCCTGAAGACGTGGATTTTGCGGGGGTGCGGAGGCCTTTCGAGAGCGGTCGTGGCGCCCGGGAACAGCCCGCGGGGTTAGTACAGTTGCGACGGCTTTCGATCGTCGTGAAGTGCCCAAGCCTCGCCGGCGGCCACGGTAACGGTGTCGGTGCGGACCCGACGGCCCGATACCAGCAGCGTGTAGGAATACGTGCCGGGCGGCAGATCCAGCATTTGGGGATGATTGGCGCCGCCCGCGATCTCGATGACCTGGCCGTTGATCGCGAGCGAAGCCACATCAGGCACCAGATAACCGAACACCAGCCGCGCTTGTCCTGATATCGGCAGGACATTGGCCTTGGCCGCGACCTCCTTATTTCGCTGCACCAGTTCGACCGTGGTCTCGCCCTTGGCACGGTCGAGCATCAGCAGGCCCGGCCCCTTCGGGGAAGCGAAGGTGAGCAACGTGTGGTCGGCGGCGAGCGTGGTGCCCTCCGGTAGCTCCTGCCAGCCGCGCTGTCCGAGTTCCGCGCGATAGAAGGCGAGGACGTCGCTGAGCTCTGCGGGCACCTGCGCCTTGAGCTCGGTCCGGAACGGGATTTCGATGCCCGACGCGTGCGTGGTGCTGAAGCTCGACTGGCTGGCGCGCGTCGGCACGGGCAGGTCGGCGTGGGGGTCTGCCGCGGTCAACGGCTCCTGCGAGCAGCTTGTAAGCAGCAAGAGGCCGCATACCAACAGCCGCCACCGTGCCGGGACCTTCGTCCCGCGCCTTACCGTCGTCATGCCCACTCTCCGGGGATGTTGCGCGTCTCGATCTTCGCGCAAGGCAGCGGCGACACGGTCGCGGCCGTCTCTCGACGACTAGTCGCCCCGCGACCCTGATCGGTTCAAACTCACGTCCCGAGCCCCCGCAGCTAATCGCGAAAGGGGCAGGTTCAATACAGCTGCAGCGGTGACCAGAGGTCGCCCTCGGGCCCGACCGTGACCTCCCAGGCCTCACCGGCCGCGAGCTCGATCGTGGCGCCGCGCTCTGGGCGGCCGTTGCCTTCCAATGCATACGAATATTTGCCCGGAGGCATGTTGAACAGCGGCGCCTCGGGACGTTCCTTGCCGGCGCGGGCGGGGAGCGCGACGGTCTGGTTGTCGAGCTTGAGGACTGCTTCCTTGTCGCTGAGATTGGTGAGCATTAATGACGCCCGGCCGGGCCTCGGCATGACACGCGCCATGGTCGCGGCCTGCATGTTTCGCTGCACCAGATTGACTGACGTGCTCGAGTCCTTGCGGTCGAGCTCCAGCACCGCCGGCCCGAGCGGCGTCGTGTAGGCGAGCCTGATGTGATCGGTGGCGATATCAGCGTCATCGTGCTGTTCGTGCCAGCCGAGCTTGTCGAGCTCATTGCGATAGAAGGCGAGAACGTCACTGAGCTCAGCGGGAATGCGGGCCGTGAGCCTGGTCCGCAGCGGGGCCTCGACGCCCAGCATCTTGGTGGTGCCGATTTCGCGGTAGCTGGCCCGGGTCGGCGCGGGCAGGGCGGCATCGGGATCCGGCGTGAGCGCAGACGAAAACAGCAGCGGCAGGCGCGGCACCCAGGCGCCGGCGCTCGCCGCAAGCGCGCAGCCTGCGAGCAAAGCGAGGCCGCATACGAGCAGCCGCCATCGTGCCGGGACCTTCGTCCCTTGCCTTACCGTCATGGTCTCTCTCCAGGGATATCGCGCGTGTCGATCGCGCGATTACAACGGCTGCGACACCGCAAGCAGCGGCCTCACATTCCTAGTCGCGGGCCGAATATGCCGGGTTCAACGAAGCGGGCTATCGCCGGGCGGAAACGCGTCCGCTCTCGACGTCAAAGACTTCGCCGCCCGCGCCGATCTCGGCAAAGGCCGCCGGGTCCGCGCCGGTCAGCCAAACCTGCGCGCCGAGCTTGCGCAGCTCGTCGAACAGCGCGGCGCGGCGGTTCGGGTCGAGATGGGCGACGACTTCGTCGAGCAGCAGCAGCGGCACGATGCCGGTCATCTCGGCGACCAGCGTCGCGTGCGCCAGCACGAGGCCGATCAGGAGCGCCTTCTGCTCGCCCGTGGAGGCATCGCGCGCCGGCATGCTTTTCGGCGCATAGACGACCTGGAGATCGGTGAGATGCGGGCCGTCGGTGGTGCGGCCGGCGATGGCATCGCGCGGCCGGTTGTCGCGCAGGATCTGGCGGTAGCGGTCCTCGACGGACGTCGCGGTCTCTGCGAGCAATGCGTTCTCCATCCAGCCGTCGAGTGCGATCTGCGCCGAAGGAAACGCTGAGGCCTGCGCGCGCGCATTCAGCATGCCGGTGAGGCGCGCCGCGGTCTGGCCGCGCGTGGCCGCGACCGCGACCGCAAGCTCGGCGGTCTCGCGCTCGATCGCATCACACCAATGGTCGTCGTAATTGCGGGTTTCGAGCAGCCGGTTGCGCGAGCGCAAGGAGCGCTCCAGCGCGTTGATGCGGCTGGAATGCTCGCTGTCGATCGCCAGCACCAGGCGATCGAAGAAACGCCGCCGCTCGGACGCGGCACCCATGAACAGCCCGTCCATCGCCGGCGTCAGCCACACCATGCGGATATGGTCGCCGAAAGCGGCCGCCGAACTCACCGGCTCGCGGTCGATGCGGCAGCGTCGGCTGACGGCGGCATCCGTGCGCGGCGGCTCGATGCCGGTGCCGAGCGTGGCAAGGCCCAGCGCGCCCTCGACCTGCGCGGAGACCGCCCAGGAGCCGTCGCCCTGGTTGTCGGCGACATCCTCCAGCGTGGCGCGCCGCAAGCCGCGGCCGGGCGACAGAAACGAGATCGCCTCGATGCAATTGGTCTTGCCCGCCCCGTTCGGCCCGACCAGCGCCACCATGTCAGCCGCCGTCTCGAGCCCCGCCGCCCGATAATTGCGAAAATGCGTCAGCGTCAGGCGATGAATGCGGGAAGGGGTCATAGGCTGTTCGTTGTGGAGCGCGCTCTCCTTGGAGGAGCATGCCGTAGGGTGGCAAAGGCGCGCTCTGCGCGCGCCGTGCCCACGTCTCGTCCAGATCCGCGCAGATGCATGGTGGGCACGCTTTCGCCTGCGCTCTTCGAGCTACCGCGCAAGCTTTGCCCACCCTACGGTTCCGATGGGTGATCGGGAAAACGCCCCTCACACCCGCATCGGCATCAGCACGTAGAGCGCGCTCTTGTCGTCCTTGTCCTGCACCAGGGTCGGCGAGCCGGGGTCGGCGAGGCGGAGCACTGCGACGTCGCCTTCGATCTGGGCGGCGATGTCGAGCAGATAGCGCGAGTTGAAGCCGATATCGAGCGCGTCGGAGGCGTATTCGACCTCGAGCTCTTCGGTCGCGCTGCCGGAATCCGGATTGGTCACCGACAGCACCAGCTTGCCCGGCGACAGCGACAATTTCACCGCGCGGCCGCGCTCGCTGGAGATGGTGGAGACGCGGTCGACCGCGTTCTCGAAATCCTTCTTGTCGACGACAAGCTCCTTGTCATTGCCCTGGGGGATGACGCGGCCGTAATCGGGGAAGGTGCCGTCGATCAGTTTCGAGGTCAGCACGACGTTACCGATCGTAAAGCGAATCTTGGCCTGCGACAGCTCGATCGTCATCTCGGCTTCGGTATCTTCGATCAGGCGCTGCACCTCGCCGACGGTCTTGCGCGGCACGATCACGCCGGGCATGCCCTCGGCGCCCCTGGGCTGCACCAGGTCGAGCTGGGCGAGGCGATGGCCGTCGGTGGCGACGCCGCGCAGGGTCGCGGCCTTCGCGGTCCCGGCGGCGTGCAGGTAGATGCCGTTGAGGTAGTAGCGCGTCTCCTCGGTCGAGATCGCAAACTGGGTGCGGTCGATCAGCCGCTTGACGTCCTTGGCGGCGAGGTTGAACGAGTGCGAGAGGTCGCCGGCCGCGAGGTCGGGGAAATCGTTCTCCGGCAGCGTCTGCAGCGTGAAACGCGAGCGGCCGGCGCGGATCGCCAGCACCGCGCGGTCGCCGTCGGCCTCCAGCACGATCTGCGACCCGTCAGGCAGCTTGCGCACGATGTCGTAGAACATGTGCGCCGGCACCGTGGTCGAGCCGGCCGTGGCGGTTTCCGCCGGCAGCGTCTCGGTCACCTCGAGGTCGAGGTCGGTCGCCTTCAGCGACAATTTCGCGTTCTCGGCGCGGACCAGCACGTTGCCCAGGATCGGAATCGTGTTGCGGCGCTCGACCACGCGGTGGACATGGCCCAGCGATTTCAGGAGTTGCGCGCGTTCGACCGTAACCTTCATTGCACTACTCGCCCGATCCCCAAAGATGGAAAAAGCCGGGCGGAGGACAGCGCGCCGCGGCACCGAAGACCCCGGAAGGCCGGGGTCATCGAGCCGATATGACCAAAGCCGTCAGGGTCGCGCAAGGTGGCGCGGATGGCCCCGGGATTCAAGGGATCGGGCGCCAGTTCCGCACGATTCCCACGATTTACCGCCCAGACGAAAGCCGCCGCCCAGGCGAAGCCGGGGCGGCGGCAGAATGGCAGGAGCGCCTTAGGCGTTTATTCCTGAAGCTGGCGCTTCAGCGACTCCACTTCCTCGGACAGCGCGTTGTCCTTGGAGACCAGGGCCTCGATCTTGCGGACCGCGTGCAGCACCGTGGTGTGGTCGCGTCCGCCGAAGCGGCGGCCGATCTCGGGGAGCGAGCGCAGGGTCAGCGTCTTGGCGAGATACATCGCCACCTGGCGCGGGCGCACCACATTGGCGGTGCGGCGCGAGGACAACAGGTCGGACCGGCTCACATTATACTGCCGCGCCACCACGCGCTGGATGTCCTCGATCTTGATCCGCTTCGGCTCCGAAGGACGGATCAGATCGCGAACCTCGCGCTCGGCCATCTCCAGCGTCACCGGCTGGTTGTTGAGCTTGGAATGCGCCAGCAGGCGGTTGATCGCGCCTTCGAGGTCGCGGCCGTTATGGGTGATGGCGCGCGCCAGATAATGCAGCACCTCTTCCGGTACGTCGAAAGTCGCATGATGGGTACGGGCCGCTGCGACACGCGACTTGAGAATGCCGTGGCGCAGCTCCTCGCCGAGCGAGCCCATCTCGACCACGAGGCCGCCGGCGAGGCGCGAGCGGACGCGGTCGTCCAGACTCTCGAGGTCGGACGGCGGACGATCGGCCGCGATCACGACCTGACGGCCGGCATCGATCAGCGCATTCAGCGTGTGGCAGAACTCGGCCTGCGTCGACTTGCCCTGCAGGAACTGGAGATCGTCGATGACGAGCACGTCGATGCCGCGCAGCGCTTCCTTGAAGGCCAGCGCCGTCTGCGTCTTCAGCGCGGCGACGAAGCCGTACATGAATTTTTCCGCGGTGAGGTACAGCACCTTGCGCTCGTTGCCGGAATTGCCGGCCCAGGTCACCGCCTGGAGCAGATGCGTCTTGCCGAGGCCGACGCCCGCATGGATGTAGAGCGGGTTGAACATGACGGGATCGCCGCGGCGGCCTTCGGCGACCTGACGCGCGGCCGCATGGGCCAGCGTGTTGGAGCGGCCGATGACGAAGCTCGCAAAGGTCAGGCGCGGATCGAGCGGCGAGCCGCCGAGCGCATCATGATTGGCCGAGACAGGCGCGGTCGCGGTCGAGCGCAATTCCGGCGCAGGGGCACGGCGGGCTTCGACCGGGGCGGGCGCTTCCTTCGGCTGCACCACGGGGCGCACGGCGGAGCGAACGGTGAGGTCGATGCGATGCACTTCCGGCATCTCGGCCTGCCAGCACGACAGCACGCGCTCGGCATAATGGGCCTGGATCCAGCTCTTGAGGAAGCGCGTCGGCACCGAGAGACGCACGCTCTCGTCCTGCACGCCTTCCAGATCCATGCGCGCAAACCAGCTCGTATAGACGTCTTCGCCAACGTTCGAGCGCAGGCGATTCTTCACGCGTGACCAGCGATCCTGTTCTGATGTCGTCATCATTTGAAAACTTTTCTAGAGAGAGAAGGTTGCGTGGTGGGCGCCATGCAGAAGTCCTGCCGGACGTCTGGATGATGCGACCTCGAGCGAGTCCATCTGCCGGGCACAGCTCGACCGTTCGGCGTCAATGCCGCGGGTCAGATCAGCGATGTCGGAGATGGAGAGTTCGCGAGGTCAGCGCGTACTCGACGCGTATTCACGCGGAGGATGGTCGCAGGACGGATTGGAAACGGCATCGTTGAACGATGAAGCTAAAGTCAATACCGCGTTGAATCCGTAGGACATGATACCTCCCCGTCCTGCCGTGATCGCTCACGGCAAGGTCCTGCGTAAAAGAACTCCCGCGCTGTACTCAAGTCGCGGATGTCCTGCCCGTCTGTTCGTGTCGTCCGCTCGGCTTCGCCGTCGCGCCTGTCGGGGCAGCCTCGAATTGTCTCTCATTGCCGCCTGGCGCGAGCGGGAGCGATAAGATCCCGCTTGGAGACATAAGACAAAGCTCTACCGTTCCCATAATGCTATGGGTTTGATCCGACAATCGCTTGTTGAAGCGTCGCCTACGTGCACACCGCCGCCGATTTGCACGCTCGCCCCGTTTCTCAAACCGCGCTGGTCTCAAGATCGTGGGCGCCGCGAACGACTTAAGGAATACACTAAGCGGAAAGACTCGCAACGGAATTGATTCACACTTGAGGCATCAAAAAACTTGACCAGCGTTAACGCCGCGCAGGAGTTGTTCACAGCCTCGAGACCAAGTTTTTGGATTCGTGCACAGATTCGAAAATGCGGCGCGTCATGTGACAATGACTCCGCCATCGCCAAAAAATTTTTACAAAATCGTCACGCACGCGAGCTGCGAGCGAATTTTCCAAATGCTTGTCGGCGCTATGTCGATAAGTGATTAGCGAGACATCGTTTTTCGAGTCTCGTTTCACAGGGTAACCCATGTTCCGGTGAAACTACGGTGTGCAGAACTTCAGCGCCCGCGATTCAACTTAGGCCCGTGCCGCAAGGGTTTTTTGCCAAGCGTTTCGCAGCGCAGTGAAAGTTTCCGCTGTTGCACAAACGCCGGCTGGTAGAACTACGGATGCAGCTTAGCGAAGGCGGCGAGACTCTCCAATGAAAGATAGCTCTCACAAGGACCGCAAGCGTGAATTGTGACGGGCAACAAAAAGCCCGGCGTGAAAGCCGGGCTGATCGACGTGCGCGATGTTCGATGGCTTCAACCGATCGAATGAGGGATCGGGTCGCGCTGCGAACTTTACTTCGCGAGACGATCTCGCGAAGTCACTTGCGAAGTTTACTTGGCGAGCTTGGCGATCTGCGCGGTGAGGCGCGAGACTTTGCGGCTGGCGTTGTTCTTGTGAATGATGTTGCGCTGGGCGGCGCGCATCAGGGCGGGCTCGGCAGCGGCGAGCGCCTTGGCGGCAGCGGCGCGATCGCCGGTCTTGATCGCTTCTTCGACGTTGCGGACAGCGCCGCGCATCTGGGTGCGGCGCGACTTGTTGACGGCGGTGCGGCGGGCGATCTTGCGCGTCGCTTTCTTGGCGGAAGTGGTATTGGCCATGGTCTCAATGTCCTTTGCGGGTACCGGTCGCGTCTTGCTCTGATAGCGCCGGCAGCTTGACCGCGGAATCGACGCTCGGATTTAGGGTGTTCGGTTGCTGGGCCGTTCCCGGAACATGAGCGATAGGCCTTGCGGCTATCTCTGAGGCCCCAAAAGAGCCTGCAACTGCTCAAAGAACAGCGGCGGCAGGATTGCGCCCGCCGCCAGTTGGCGCCCTTATAGAGGGGGTCTTTCGCACCGTCAACGCTTTAGGGGCTGGAAAAGCGGGCTCCCGGTGCGCCAAGGGAGGCCGTAACGCCCTGATGAGGTTGAATTTCTGCCGTCTCCCAGCTATTGGCTGGCGGCGTTTCGAAGGTCGTCCGGTCGGACGATCATCTGGGGTGGACCATGATCCGCGGCTTTTTCCGACTGATTGGCTTGCTGCTGCTGGCCGGCGGGTTCTTCTTCATGGTCTATGACGGCGCCCGCTGGGTGGCCGACCAGACCTTGCGCTTCACCCGGTTCGGCCAGTTCTGGAACGACATCAACCAGGCCAGCCAATCGGCCTTCCGGACTTGGGTCGAGGCCAAGGCGCCTTGGCTCTGGACCTCGGTGATCCGCCTCGTGCTCGACCAGCCGGTTTTCGCCGTCCTCGGCCTCCTTGGCATCTTGCTGATGATCCTGTTCCGTCCGCGCAAGCCGCTGATCGGCTATTCCCGGGATTGATCTTCAATTCCCGCCGGGATTGATCTTCAATTCCCGCCCGGGATTGATCTTCGGTTCCCGCCGGATTGAGCGACCGAATGGGGGCGCCGTAACAAGCCTGTCCCTGGCTGCGTAAAGACTTATATTCCCACTCGATCGCGAGCACGCCGCCTGAGCGCCTGGTTCAGGCGACGCACAGCTCGTTTTCCCGGAGATCCGATCATGCTGTTCACGCGCAAGACGACCGCACTGCCTGATGCAGCCGAAGCGCTGCCCGGCCGTTCCCAAGCCATTCCCACCGCGAGCACCCATTTCGTCAACGGCAGCAGGTTGAAGCCGCCTTATCCTACCGGCCTCGAGCAGGCCGTGTTCGGGCTCGGCTGCTTCTGGGGCGCCGAGCGCAAATTCTGGGAGCTCGGCGAGGGCATCTATACGACGGCGGTCGGCTATGCCGGCGGCCACACGCCGAATCCGACCTATGAGGAGACCTGCTCGGGACGCACCGGCCACACCGAAGTGGTGCTGGTCGTGTTCGATCCGGCCAAGATCTCCTACGAGAAGCTCCTGAAGACGTTCTGGGAGAACCACGACCCGACGCAGGGCATGCGCCAGGGCAATGACGTCGGCACGCAGTACCGAAGCGCGATCTACACGACCTCTGATGCGCAGAAGAAGGCGGCCGAGCAGTCGAAGGCGCTCTATCAGAAGGCGCTCGCCACCAAGGGCCTGGGAGCCATCACAACCGAGATCGCGCCCGCGGGTCCGTTCTATTTCGCCGAAGACTATCATCAGCAATATCTGGCAAAGAATCCCGCCGGCTATTGCGGTCTCGGCGGCACCGGGGTGTCGTGTCCCATCGGTGTCGGCGTGAGCGCGTAAGCAAGCCACGGACATGGTGCACTTCTCCCGCTTGCGGGAGAGGTCGGCGCGTAGCGCCGGGTGAGGGCTCTCTCCTCCGGGGAGTGTCCCGTCGAGGAGAAACCCTCTCCCGCATGCGGGAGAGATGGCGCACCTTGCTCGCGGCGTGCAGCGCCGTCCCACATCATCCCCCTCAACCCTTTGTTAACCATAACCGGTGCATCACTGGAGCTGTCTCGTTTGTAGGGATGCTCCAAGTGCGGGTTCTGCGCGCGTTTCGATGGTCGATCCTGGCAGCGTCCGCCGCGCTGACCCTGGGCGGCTGCATGCAGACCACAGGTCCCGTCGCGATGGTGCAGCCCCGTCCCGATCTCGACTCGATGGCCTATGGCCAGCCCTACAGCGCTCCGCCCCCTGTCGTCGTTGCCAATGGCGGCGGCGCCATCGATGCGCTCGCCAATTCCTTTGCCTCGGGTCCCGCGCCCGTGCCGGTCGCCTATGGCGGACCGGTGGTCGCCGCCCCCGTGCGCTACGATTCCTCCTATCACCTCGATGCCGGCGACAAGCTGCGCGTCGTGGTCTACGGCCAGGAAGGGCTCACCAACAGCTACGCCATCGATGCCGGCGGCTCCATCACCATGCCGCTGATCGGCGCGGTGCCGGCGCGCGGTCGCACCACCGCCGGGCTTGCCGGCGAGATCGCCGCGCGGCTTCGCAACGGCTATATCCGCGAGCCTTCGGTCGCCGTGGAGATCGAGTCCTATCGTCCGTTCTTCATTCTTGGCGAGGTCGCCGCCCCCGGCCAATATCCTTACGTGCCGAACATGACCGTCGAAAGCGCCGTCGCGATCGCCGGCGGCTTTTCTCCGCGCGCCAAGCGCGACATGGTCACCGTGACGCATACCGAAGCCGGCGGCGCCATGCGCGCCGTCGTGCCGCTCGGCACCCCCGTCAGCCCCGGCGACACCGTGTTCGTCGGCGAGCGATGGTTCTGACGCTTTGCCCCGCTTCCTTCATCGCCTGAAGTCCAGTCGCCCGTTCGGAAAGCATCCGTCGATGCGCGCGGGGGCCACCACGAGCCCGATCCATGGCCGCGTGATCGCCGGATTGGTCAGGTTGATATACTTCCCGACCAGACGATTGCCGCTCTCGCGCATCGCATCGATCAATCCGTGCCGACGGCCGTCGTCCCAATCGAACCGCAGATAGACCCGTCCATTCGCGACGCGGACTTCCGCGCGGCCCTGTTTCCATGCCTCCGGCGTGTCGCCTGCGATGGTCGGGTCGGCGCCGCCGTTCCAGCGGCTCGCCCAGGCGCCTTCGAGCGGATCGGATGATGCGGGAACGGACGCCCAATGCGCCGCATTGCCGTCGTCGGCATCGCCGGCGAGCGAAGCCGATATCGCATAGTGCATGACATCGGAACCGCGGGGGTCCGGCACATCCATGGTGCCGAACGGGTTGCGAATGACGATGTTCGTGTCGGCCTGCTGCATGGCGCTCTCCGGCGTGACCTGGCTTCGATCAGCCAGCTCTATCGCCGGGCGGAGAGATGCGGCCACCCGATTTCCGCCCTCTCCGTCATTCCGGGCCTGCGCCTCGCCGGCGCATCCCGGAATGACGGAGGAGAGAGCTGCCCGCTACTTCGTCAAATGCTTCGCAAAAAACGCCATGCTGCGCGGCCAGGCGATATCCGAGCTGGCCTTGTCGTAGCTCGGCCGCTCGTCGCAATGGAAGCCGTGCTGGGCGCCGGGATAGACGAACACTTCGACCTCAGGCCGTTTGGCCTTGATGGTCTCGACGTCGCTCAAGGGAATGCCGGCATCCTTCTCGCCGAAATGCAATTGCGTCGGCACCTTGGGCTTCTCATCCGCAAAACGCACCACGGCGCCACCGTAATAGCCGATCGCGGCCTTCAGTCCGGTCAGGCGCGTCGCCGCGACATAGGCGATGCTGCCGCCAAGACAAAAGCCGATGATGCCGACCGGGCCGATGCTTCTCGCCGCATCGATCGCGGCCTGCGTGTCGCGCAGCATCGCCTCCCAATCGGGATTGGCGACGAATTTGCGCGCTTCTGCGATCTCGTCGGGCGTGTAGCCCGACTGGAAGTTCGGTGTGGTGCGGTCGAAGATCGACGGCGCGATCGCGACATAGCCCTCGACGGCGAGGCGGTCGCAGACCGCGCGAATGTGATGATTGACGCCGAAAATCTCCTGGATCACCACCACCGCGCCCTTCGGGCTGCCTGCGGGATCCGCACGATAGGCGCCGAGCTGGAAATTGTCCGAGGCCGTCAGTCTGATGTCTTGTCCCACGCGGGTTGTCCTTCTTGGTTGAGTTGTCAATGCGAGAGCTCGCTCCTGCCCATCACTCCCACATCCAGTTCTCGCCGTAATCCTCCTTCCATCCCGCCAGCCGCCCGTGACGGAATTGCAGGAACAGGCGGTGGCGATAAGGAATCAATCCGCTGCCGCCGATATCGCGCAGGGCGAGATAGATCTCGTTGCCGGGCCGACCCCGGACATATTGCAGGGGCTGACCGAGCGCGTGAGCGGTCTGCTCCGCATCCATCCCGAACGCCAGCGGCGTGTTGTTCGACAGGGTGTCGACGAAGGGACGGCGCAGCGGCACCGTGCCGAACGGCTCGGCCTGCACCGACGCTGCCGTTGCGATCAGCGCTGCGCCCGCCGCCAGGATTGCCCGCTTCATCGCCGTGATCCTCCTTGCCTGTCTATGCCGGCAAGTTCTTCAGGAAAGGCAGCACCGCGTCAACAAAAGCCTTGGGCTGATCGATGTTGACGGCGTGTCCGGCCGCGGGGATCACGACCTTTTGTGCGCCGGGAATCTTGGCCGCCATGTAGTCGGACGCCGCCAGGAACGGCGTGTCGTCGGCGCCGACCACGATCAGGCTGGGCACTGCGATCTCAGGCAGCAGCTCCATCACCTTGGCGTCGCGCTGGGTCAGCATGCCGCGCGCGGCGAGCGCCAATCCCTTCGCGTTGCGATGGCTGGCGGTGGCGCGCTCGCGCGTTGCCGCCTTCAGCACGTCGAGGCCTTCGCGATCGAGCTTGTCGGCGGTGGCGAGCGCCCGCGCATTCCAGGCCTCGCGCGCGTCGTCCTTCCTGAAGCCCGGACCGGTGTCGATGATCAGCAGCGCGCGCGTGCGCGATGGGTGGGCGCCATAGAATGCGAGCGACATGTAGCCACCGAGCGACAATCCGCCGATGATCGCGCGCCGCGCGCCGACCGCATCGAGGATCGCCGCCATGTCGCCGACGGTGAGCGCTTCGCTATAGGCGTTGGGATCATCGGGATAATCGGACTGGCCGTGGCCCCGCATGTCCCACAGGATCAGCTTGTGATCGCGCGCGAGCGCATCGACCTGGCCGTGCCACATCGCCGAGGTCGAGGAGTGGCCGTGCGTGAGCAGCAGCGGTTGCCCGTCGCCATGAGTCTCATAGTAGATTCCGACGCCGTCCCGATCGATCCTTGGCATTGTTTCCGCCCTTTCTTTTTTGTTTCGCCGCTACCTCTTCGCGAGTCCCGTATCGCAGGGTGGGCAGAGGCGCACTTGCGCCGTGCCCACGCCTGTCCAATAGAGCAAGGTAAGCGTGGGCACGCTTCCGCCTTCGCTCTTTGAGCTACGGCGGACAAGTCGCTTTGCCGACCCCTACGATATTGGTTGTCTCAGTCCTCACCATCCTAGCTGACGAGGTTACTCGGAGGAAACCATCGCGGTCGGCATGGCATGCATATCCGAACGCGCTCCTGTTGCGTCCAGTCGCTAACGTCAGCGCCGTTGTCGCAACGCACATAAGCCGACATTGATATAGTTTCGATCGCTTCCAATTTGCATTTGCCTCTGGCTCCGAACGCGATCATTCTCCGCGCAAGGTGGGCGCCGGCCCGGTGGGCGTTCGCTGTTCAAGTTGCCGCCGTAAGCGGCTTCATGCACCGGCAGGGGAAGACGCCTATGCCAACGCTCACGATCAACGGGCGGAGTATGTCCGTGGATGCGGCGAACGACACGCCGCTCCTTTGGGCCATCCGCGAACAATTGCAGATGACCGGCACCAAGTTCGGCTGCGGTGCCGGCCTTTGCGGTGCCTGCACCGTGCACGTCAACGGCGAAGCCGTGCGATCGTGCCAGACCATGGTCGGCGACGTCGCCGGCAAGAAGATCACCACCATCGAAGGCCTGTCCGCCAAGGGCGATCACCCCTTGCAGAAGGCGTGGATCGCCGAGCAGGTGCCGCAATGCGGCTACTGCCAATCCGGTCAGATCATGCAGGCGGCCTCGCTGCTGGCGAAGAATTCCAACCCGACCAAGGAAGAGGTCGTGGCGCATATGGACGGCAATCTCTGCCGTTGCATGACCTATTCGCGGATCCAGAAGGCGATCATGCGCGCCGCCACCGAGATGCGCACCGCATCCGCCGCCGGCAACGAGCGGAGGCCCACATGAACCAGCACGTCAAGAACGTCACGCCTGAGGCGACCGATCTCAGCCGCCGTTCCTTCCTGGTCGGCACCGCCGCCACCGGCCTCGTGCTCGGCTATGCCGGCGTGCCCGGCATCAATGACGCGCTCGCTGCGGCCCCCGCCAATTTCGAGCCGAGTGTCTGGTACTCGATCTCGCCTGACGGGCTCGTCACCGTGACCTGCGGCAAGGCCGATATGGGCCAGCACATCGCCTCGACCATGGCGCAGATCGTCTGCGAGGAGCTGGGCGCGAAGTGGAGCGACATGCGGGTCAATCTCGCCTCCAACGATCCGAAGTTCAACGACCCGGTCCTCGGGGCGCAGATCACCGGCGGCAGCTGGTCGACCATGATGAACTTCGAGGCGATGAGCCGCGCAGGCGCTGCCGGCCGTATGGCCCTGACGGAGGCCGCCGCGGCGGCCATGGGCCTGCCGCCCTACTTCAAGGACCAGCTCGTCGTTCGCGATTCCGTGGTCTCGCATCCGAAGTCGAAGAAGCAGATGACCTTCGCCGAGATCGTCAAGAGCGGCAAGGCGACCAAGACCTTCACGCCGGACGAGCTCAAGGCGATCAAGCTGAAGACGCCTGATCAATACACCATGATCGGTGTATCGGTGCCGCAGCTCGACATCCCCTCGAAGACCAACGGCACGGCCAAATACGGCATCGACGTGATGCTTCCGGGCATGGTCTATGGCGCCATAGTGACGCCGCCGGTGCGCTTCGGCGCCACGGTGAAATCGGTCGACGATTCCGCTGCGAAGTCCGTGCCGGGCTTCATCAAGGCCATCGCCCTCGATGACAAGACGCAGACGACGTCGGGCTGGGTGGTGGCGGTGGCCAGCACCTATGCCAACGCCAAGAAGGCGGCCGCAGCGCTGAAGATCAGCTATGACGGCGGTCCGAACGCGAAGCTGTCGAGCCAGTCGCTGCTCGACGAAGCCAAGCGGCTTCAGGCCCTCGATGATTCCGGTCAGTTTTTCGTCAAGGACGGCGATCCGGCAGCCGCCCTCGGCACCGCGGCCAAGGTGCTGGAGGCGGAGTACACCACCAGCATCAACATCCACGCGCCGATGGAGCCGATGAACGCCACCGCGGAGTTCAAGGGCGACATCCTGCACATCTATTCCGGCAACCAGTTCGCGACGCGCTCCGGCGCGATCGCGGCAGGCGCCGCCGGGATCAATCCGAAGTTCGTGGTGATGCACCAGATGTGGCTGGGCGGCGGCTTCGGCCGCAGGCTGGACGCCGACATGATGGTGCCGGCGGTGCAGGCGGCGAAGGCCGTGGGCAAGCCGGTGAAGGTGATCTACACGCGCGAGAACGACATGACGATGGATTTCTCGCGTCCGCTCACCTATCAAAAGGTGAAGGCCGGCGTGGACGGCGACGGCAAGCTCATTGCGCTCAGCCACGACGTGGTGTCGGCCTGGCCGACCGCGCGCTGGGGAATTCCTGACTTCCTCACGCCTTCGGTCGACAAGAAGGGTCCGCTCGACAGCTTCACGGTGAACGGGTCGGACTTCTTCTACACCGTGCCCAACCATCACGTGCGGGCGATCAAGAACGAGATGGCGCACAACGCCACCCCGTCGGGTCAGCTCCGTTCGGTGGCGCCGGGTTGGACCTTCTGGGCGGTCGAGAGCATGATCGACGAGATCGCGGCTGCCGCCGGGAAGGATCCGGCGCAATACCGCATCTCGTTGCTCGACGGTGCCGGCAAGAACGACGGCGGCGCGCAGCGGCTGCGCAACACCCTGCTCGCCGCGATGGGGCTCGCCGGTTACGGCACCAAGAAACTCCCGAAGGGAGAAGGCATGGGCGTCGCCTGCGTGTCGTCGCAGGAACGCGCGACCGCAAGCTGGACCGCCTGCGTCGCGCACGTCGCCGTCGCGCCTTCGGGCGAGGTGACCGTGAAGAAGCTCACGGTCGCAACCGACGTCGGCACCCAGGTGCATCCCGACAACATCCGCGCCCAGGTCGAGGGCGCGGCGCTGTGGGGCCTGTCGCTGGCCCTGTACGAGAAGGCGACGCTGAAGGACGGTGGCATCGAGCAGACCAATTTCGATAGCTACAGGCCCCTGCGGATGAGCCAGATGCCGGAGGTCGCGGTCGCCGTGATCGCCAATGGCGAGAAGGCCACCGGCGTCGGCGAGCCCGCGGTGACGGTCGTCGCCCCGGCCATCGGCAACGCCATCTTCAACGCCTCCGGCGCCCGCGTCCGGGCGCTGCCGATCACGGCCGAAGCCGTGAAGGGGGCGATGAAGGCGTAAGCCGGGCTTGGATTGCCGAACGAGATGATCCGCCGGAGGGCAGCCTCCGGCGGATTTTTCGTCGCCAAAAAGTCAGCGTTTTCAGTGCCCCTTCTACTGTGCATGGGGTTGTTTTCGGCGTCGTTTCGCGGGTTCCGGTCGAAGGAAGGGCGATCGCTAAAATTGTACCCAGTTCCGACAGGTTCCGTTGAGCACGCCTCTTAAGGGCCGGAGAACCTGATCCGGCTTAGGCTGACTCTGAAGACACTCCCGTGCTCTGGGGAAACCATGAACGCGCCAGCCAAATCCGCCGCCAAACGCCGGCTTCTGCTCGCCTCCGACCGGAGCGATGCGAGCACCGAGCTCGCCAGCATTCTGAAGGCCGTCGGCGACGTCTCGACGGTGACGACGGAAGGCATCCCCGAGCAGCCCTCGCGCGATCTCTCCGGTCTCGTGGTCGACATCAATTTGCGCTCGCCCGAGAGCGTGCAGCGGGTGCGCAACAAGCTGCGCGGCGACGCCTATCGTTCGATGCCGCGGCTGTTCGTGCTCGCCGACGCGCTGCATCACGGCACCATGCAGGCCTGGGCGCTCGGTGCGACCGATACCATCTCGCGACCGCTGCAGCCCGATGCGATCCTCCAGCGCATACGCGCCGCGTTTCCCGACACGGCAAGCTATGACGCCACCGATCGCGGCAAGACGCTCAACCGCGGCGTCGAAGCGGCGCACGCGGTGCTCACGAAGATGTTCGAGAAGCTGCCGCTCGGCGTGCCCCTGACCTTCGACGACGTCATCGCCGCCGAGAACAAGATCCTGAAGGCGATCAAGCACTCCTCGCTGCGCGAATGGCTCACCACGGTCGGCTGCCATCATGTCGGCAGCTATCGCCACTGCCTGTTCGTCACCGGCTTCGCGGTTGCCTTCGCGCAGCATCTCGGCATGCGCGAGGACGACCAGCGCCGCCTGACCCGCGCCGCGCTGCTGCACGATGTCGGCAAGGCCTTCGTTCCCTTCGCCTTGCTCGACAAGCCCGGCAAGCTCACCGACGAGGAGATGGAAGAAGTTCGCCAGCACCCACGCCGCGGTTACGAGGCCCTCGCCGCCCAAGGCGGCTTCCCGCCGGAAATGCTGGACGTGGTGCTGCATCACCACGAATTCCTCGACGGCAGCGGCTATCCCAACAACCTGTCCTCGAACCAGATCAGCGACATCGTGCGGCTTACGACGATCGTCGACATCTATGCCGCCCTGGTGGAGAAGCGCGCCTATCGCATGCCGTTCACCCACGCGCGCGCGTTCACGATGATGGAAGGCATGGGCGGCAAGCTGGATCAGCAGCTGCTGCAGGCGTTCCGGCCCGTGGCGCTGGGATCGTTCTGAGAGCTCGGTGCCGGCTGGGCAGAGCGAAGCGTGCCCACCACTTCCAAGGACGTGGGCACGGCGCTGAAGCGTCTTTGCCACCATACGACAGCGCCGCTAGTCCAGCATCTTTCGCAGCTCCGCCTTCGCCACCTTCTCCAGCGTCGAGCGCGGCATGTCGTCGACGAGCCTGATCTCGCGCGGCACCTTGAAGTCGGCAAGGCTCTTGCGGCACGCCGCCATCACGCGCTCCTGAAGATCAGGCGGAGCACTCGCGACCCCACCGTGCGGGATGATGAAGACGACCGGCACCTCGTCCAGCATCGGATGCTTCTTCGCCACCACTGCGGCCTCGCGCACGCCTGATACGATTGCGATCACCTGCTCGATCTCGGAGGCCGCGACGTTCTCGCCGCCGACCTTCAGCATGTCCTTGGCGCGGTCGCCGAACTTGATGAAGCCGTTCGCCAGCCGCTCGACGCGGTCGCCGGTGAGGAAGAAACCGTGCTCGTCAAAGCTCTCGCGCGTCGCCGTCTCGTTGTGCAGATATTCGGCAAACAGTGACAGGCCGCGAATGCCCCTGATCGCAAGATTGCCGGTGTCGCCGACTGCGGTCGGTCTTCCGTCATCATCGGTGATACGGATCTGATATTCGCCCGCGGCGCGGCCGATCGACATCGGAATGTTGGGCTGGTCGACCTCGCCGACGATGCCGTGGGTGATGGTCTCGGTCATGCCCCACCAGCCGATGATCTTGACGCCGAATGCGGCAAATGCCGGCGGCTCGTTGATCGCGGTGCCCCACAGGCGGAATTTGTGGTCCTTCGGGATCTCCTGCTCGAGAAGCGCCTTCATGCAGAACGGAATCGTCGAGGTCCAGGTCGAGCCGTGCTCCCGCGCAACGCCCCAGAACCGGCTGGCCGAGAAGCGCGGCTGGATCACGCAGGTCGCGCCGACCCAGAGCGTCGCCAGCATCGAGTAGGCCAGCGCATTGGTGTGAAACAGCGGCAGATAAGTCTGGTGCACGTCGCTCGCGTGCAGGTCCTCATGTGCGGCGTTGATCTTGGCGCCCCACAATGCGTTGGCATGAGTCCAGAGCACCGCTTTCGGGCGCGACGTCGTCCCCGACGTGTACTGCACGCTGCAGGGCGCGAGCGGATCCGTGGCGCGCCTGGGCCGGTCGGCGCTGTCGGCGAACAGCGCTTCAAAGCTGTCGCCGTGCGAGACCGTATGGGCAGGCGCAGCGCCCGCATCATGCGACGTCACCGCCATCCAGCGGATGTTGCGGCAGTTCTGTGCGACGACTTCCGCATAGGCCGGCTGCGTGATCGCGGCGACCGCGCCGCAATGATCGGCAAAATATTCGATCTCCGCCGGCGCGGAACGGGTGTTGGTGGTCACTGCGATGGCCCCGCATTCGACGCAGGCGAACCAGGCCAGCAGCGCCTCGATGCAATTGTCCAGGTGAATGAGCACATACTCGCCCGGCTCCACGCCGCGCCGGGTGAGCCCTGCCGCGAGCGCGCCGACCCGCTCGTGAAATTCGCCATAGCTCCAATGCCGCGCCGGCGCGTCGAATGGCGCCCAGATCAGGAACGGATGATCACGGCGCACCTCGGCGCGCAGCTTGAGCAGCCAGGGCACGTCGAGCCCGTCGAACGGGCCCGCGATTCCGGCGGCGGTCTGTTGAATGGCCATAGATCCTCCCGTGCAGCCTGCATCTTGCTTGCGGCTGCCTTTTGATTATTGCGTCTTCCTGCCATCGGACGGCGCGGGGCGCAAATCGGAGGCTCCGCTCTCTCCCCGTCATTGCGAGGAGCGTAGCAATCCAGACTGCCCGTTTGGAGACAGTCTGGATTGCTTCGACTCGCTCGCAATGACGATGGAGCGGACGACGTGACCTTGCCGATCACTCCTCATAGGAGGAAATCTCGATCAGGCTCCCGTCCGGATCCCGGCAATAGACCGAGCGCAGCGTGCCGCGGGCGCCTTGCCGAGGTGAGGGGCCTTGCTCGATCGCGACGCCGTGTGCCTTCAAATGCGCCGCCACCTCGTCGGGAGTCGAGGTGGTGAGGAAGCACAGATCCTCGCTGCCGGGAGTCTCGTGGTCGGCGGTGAACCATTCCACCTTGTCGGCATCACGCGGCCGGACATTGATCTTTTGTTGACCAAACTGAAGCGAGGTCCGCGGCGCTTTGCCGCCACCGGGGTCGAACACCTTGACTTCCATGCCGAGGATCCTGCGATACCACTCGGCGGTGACAGCGACGTCGGCGACGTTGATCACGAGATGATCGAGGGCGTGAACCTTGAGCGGCATGCCTTATCCTTTCGTCGTCATCGGGCTTGCGCACTTTCCGCAGCAAGCAGGCTTTGTTACAACGCCGCGGACGCCACCATCAAGAACACACCTGGGAGAACCCTTGAGATGATCACTCGCCGTTCCGCGCTCGGCCTGCTCGCCGCCACTCCGCTTGCAGCCAGCCCGCTGTCGAAAGCTTTTGCAGCGGATTATCCGTCCCGGCCGGTGAAGTTCGTGGTCGGCTATCCCCCGGGCGGCGCCACCGATATCCTGGCCCGCCTGATCGGCCAGCGCCTGTCGGAGCGGCTCGGCCAGCAATTCGTGGTCGAGAACAAGCCTGGCGCGGGCAACAATATCGGCACTGAATCGGTCGTGAACGCCGAGCCAGACGGCTACACCGTGCTGCTGATCAATCCGGCCAACTACATCAACGCAACACTCTACGCCAATCTCAAGTTCAATTTCGTCCGCGACATCGCGCCGATCGCCGCGTTCCAGCGCGTGCCGAACGTGATGACCGTCAACAAGGACGTGCCGGCCAAGACCGTCGCCGAGTTCATCGACTACGTGAAGGCCAATCCCGGCAAGGTGAACATGGCGTCCTCCGGCAACGGCACTTCGGTGCATCTGTCCGGCGAGATGTTCATGGCGATGACCGGCTGCAAGATGCAGCATGTGCCCTATCGCGGCGCGGCGCCCGCGATCACCGACATGCTCGGTGGCCAGGTGCAGGTGATCTTCGACAACATGCCGTCAATCATCCAGCACATCCGCTCCGGTTCGCTTCGCGCGCTCGGCGTCACCACGGCGCAGCGCTCGCCGCAGCTGCCGGACGTGCCCGCGATCGGCGAGACCGTGAAGGATTACGAGGCGAGCGCGCTGTTCGGCATCGGTGCGCCGAAGAATATGCCCAAGGATTTGATCGCCAAGCTCAACAACGAGATCAACACGCTGATGAAGGAGCCCGACATGACCAAGCGCCTGGTCGAGCTCGGTGGCGATCCGCTGATCGAGACGCCGGAGGCGTTCGGCAAGGAGATCGAAGCCGAGACCGCCAAGTGGAAGAAGGTCGTCGAATTTGCCGGCCTGAAGGTCGAGTAGCGATCTTGTGATCGCCGCAAACGGAGCCCCGCCGAACGGCGGGGCTTTTTCTTGCGTGGTCTTGCGCGGTGATCTGGAATAAAATCGCGCAGCAAGACCTGATGATACATGGTGCGTATCTCGCGCCGGGAAGAGAGGAGTTGGGACCATGCGCAAGACGCAATTGGTGCTGTTGACCTTGGGTGCGGCGTTCCTTGCCGGCTTCGTCTCCGCGACACCTGCCGCGGCACGGGACTACCCGTGGTGCGCGCAAGGCGGCGAATTCGACTACCCCGGCGAATGTGCCTACAGCACTTACGAGCAATGCCTGGCCAGCGTCTCGGGCCGGCTGCTGTATTGCGGGCCGAATCCGCGCTTCGCTTATGAACCGGCGCCGCAGCCGCAACCTCGGCTGCATCGTCGTGCGCGGCCTGTAGCGCCTTACTGATCGTCCCAAATCGATTGCAGTCTGATGCATCGCGTCGGGCGGGCTCCCGCTTGACGCGATCGTGCTTGCGTTTATACTAAACCTAATGGTTAAGTATCAGGACGAGACGCTCGATCGCACCTTTGCCGCGCTGTCCGACCCGACGCGGCGAGCCCTGCTCGCGCGTCTCGGCGACGGGGACAGCCTGTCGGTGAGCGAGCTGGCGGCGCCGTTCGCGATGTCGCTGCCGGCGATCATGAAGCATCTCGACGTGCTCACCGATGCCGGCCTGATCGTGCGGGAGAAGAGCGGGCGCACCGTCTCCTGCCGGCTCACCACGCAGCCGATGGAGCGGGCGATGAACTGGCTCAATCGCTACGCGCAGTTCTGGTCGGAGAGTTTCGATCGCCTTGCCGCCTTTGTGGAGGACAAACCATGGTCAACGCAGTCGCCGGCGTCGCCGAACGTGCAAACGAAGCGCCGAGCCTCACGCTCACGCGCCGCCTCCGCGCGCGGCCGGAAAAGGTCTTCGCCGCCTGGACGCAAGCCGAGCAGCTAGTGCAATGGTTCGGGCCGCCGAACATCAAGCCGGCGACGCTCCATGCGGACCTCGATGTTCGCACCGGCGGCCGCTTCCGCATCTCGTTCACCCGCGACGACGGCGAATATTTCGAGGCCGGCGGCATCTACCGCGAGGTGATGCCGAACGAACGTCTGGTCTTCACCTGGGCCTGGCATTCGACGCCCGAACGCGAATCGCTGGTGACGATCACGCTCAAGCCGGACAGCGCCGGTACGCTGATGATCTTCCATCACGCCCAGTTCTTCGACGAGACTGCGCGCGACAACCACCAGCGCGGCTGGAGCTCGTTCTTCGACAAGCTCGACGCCTTTGTCGCCTGAGTCCTCTCGGAAAACCAGCGGTCCGGGATTACGCTCCGCTCCATCCGGGCTACGAGACCGGCTTTGCCGCTACTTCTTCGCGTCCGCCTGCACCGTGCCGTTGCACGAGATCAGCATCGTGTAGGCACGGGCGTTGCCGGCGATCTCGGTGGTCTTGAGCTCGCCCCGCGGTTCGGCCGTCTGGTACGGCACCACGGAATTGTCGAGGAAGTCGCGCAGCGCGCCCGTCTTGATCGCGAAGTTGATGTTTTCGGGGATGTCGCCGGTTATTGCGGCGATGCGCAGTCCAGGGATCTTTCCTGTGACCACGCCGACGATCTGCCCGGAGGTGTCGAACAGCGGGCCGCCGCTGTTGCCGGGCTGCACGGGCGCGCTGATCTGCAGGAAGCGCGAATCGTTGCGCATGCCGCTGAGCGAGCTCACGATACCTGTGGTCACCGTGAAATCCGAGGTCAGCAGCCCGTGAAGGGGAAAGCCGATCGCGACGACGGAATCGCCGGAGCGGATCGAGCGGTCGCGGATCCTCGCGAAATCCCTGAATGTCGTCGTCGACGCGGGCTGCAACAAGGCCAGATCGTTGCTCGCGTCGTTCGACACGACGCGCAACACCATCGCGGCTTCGCCGGTGAGATTGCCCTTGAGTTCGCTGCAACCGTCGATCACGTGGTTGTTGGTGACGATGTGGCCGCTGGCGCTCACCACGAAGCCGGTGCCAAAGCCGCTCTTGGTCCCTCTGCTGGATTTGGCTGTCGGTGGTGAGCCCTGCTTGTCCGCCGCAGTTGCCGGCTTCGTTGCGCCTTTGGTGAAGTCACCCGCCTTGTCGAGCCCGTCGGCTTTCACCCGGGTCACGCAATTGGCCAATGCGGCGATCGCCGGGCCGGTTGACCTGAGGTCGAAGTTCAGGACGGCGTGGCCGGCCGTCGCGACCATCAGGCTCGCCTTCTGAAACGTATGCACGACGTTCAGCGGCATGACGGCCGTGAGCATGTCGGACCGGTACGCCGTGGCGTACAGCCTGGCTTGCTCCCGCCCGTCGAAGGTCACGTCGATTGCGGCGTTCTCGTCCTTGTTGAAGTGATAGTTGGGACTGGCAAAGGCGAGCGACCATATGCCGGCGGCATTTTGGCTCACGACGAGGATGACGCCGTTCGCATAAGGCGCCGTCGCCGCGCAATGGGAGAAGGCGCCCGTTTCGTCGTTGCTGAAGGCGCCGCCGACCCAGCCGCCGACATTGACCGTGCCAAATGGTCCTTTCGCATGCGCCGCCCCAACCAGACACACCTGCAGCAGAGCTGCAGCGACGAACGACCTTAACCGCATGACTTCCCCCCAGGGCACCTTGGCCGCATCTTAGCTGGGCCGGCGGCCGGGATGCAACCGACAGTTGTCCGGTCGTGCCCCTCCTGTCCTGGACGAGTTTCATCCTTGCCTTTACTTTGTAATGCGGTATACTTTGCGATACAAAGTGACCGGGCAAGCCGGTCCGTGAGCCGGGTGGAGCGGAGTTTTGGCGTTGCCGATGCGGGATCTCGACAAGGCGCTGGCCGACATCGTGGCGATCCGCAGCCAGATCGCGGCCGGCACCGCGTTCCGCGGTTACGGTCCTGCGACGATGGTCGCCACCGGCGCGGTTGCACTCGTCACCGCCATCCTGCAATTCTGGCTGCTCGGCGATCCCACGGGTGAGCCGCTCGGTTTCTTTTTCGGCTGGTTCGTTGCAGCGGCGCTGTCCGGCCTGATGATCTGGATCGAGATGCGCGCGCGTTCGCGTCGTCATCATTCCGGCCTTGCCGACGCGATGATCCACCAGGCCGTCGAACAGTTCCTGCCGGCGGGCGTCGCCGGCGTGCTGCTTGCGGTGGTGATGTGGAAGTTCGCCGCCGAGACGCTGTGGCTGCTGCCGGGATTGTGGCAGATCCTGGTGTCACTCGGCATTTTTGCATCGGTTCGTTCGCTGCCGCGCAGCGTCGCGTTCGCCGGCGCCTGGTACTTCGTCTCGGGCTTTGTGGTGGTGGTGCTGGCGAGCGGGACCCACATGCTGTCGCCGTGGACCATGGGGCTGCCTTTCGTGGTTGGCCAGTCGATGATGGCGGCCATTCTGTATTTCGCGTCCGGAGACAATGATGTCGAAGACTGACAGCGCGCCTTTCTCCTATGAGGGGCTCGATCGTGTGATCCACGAGAAGGCGAGGCTCGGGCTTCTGACCTCGCTGATGGCTCACCCGAAGGGGCTTGCCTTCGCCGATTTGAAGCAGCTCTGCGGTCTCACCGACGGCAATCTCAGCCGGCACCTCGCCGTGCTCCAGGAGGCCGGCCTCGTCGAGGTGACCAAGGGCTACGAGGGCAATCGCCCGCACACCACCTGCCGTCTCACCAAGACCGGCCGACGCCGCTTCCTCGACTATCTCGCGGTGCTCGAGCGGCTGGTGCGCGATGCCGCCAAGGCCGCCGGCCGCGAGGCAACCCCGCTCGGTCACCTCGGAATTCTCCCGACCTGACCGATCCCTTTTTTGACCGGAGACTTTGCGATGCAAAGTGACGTCACGTCCCACAATGACAAGCTTCATGTCGGCATCATCATGGACGGCAACGGACGATGGGCGACACGGCGAGGCCTCTCGCGCGTGCGCGGCCATGAGGCCGGCGTCGAGACGATCCGTCGCATCGTCGAGGCAGCGCCCAAGCAGGGCATCGGCACGCTGACGCTCTACGCGTTCTCGACCGACAATTGGCGCCGGCCGAAAGCCGAGGTCGCGGCGCTGATGACACTGCTCCGCTTCTATCTCGCCAATGAAGTGCAGAGCCTGGTGATGAATGGCGTGAAGCTCAACGTGATCGGCCGCCGTGATCGCCTGCCTGAAGGCATCGCTAACGCCATCGCGCGCGCAGAGGACGCCACCGCACACGGCGCAACGCTGCACTTGCGGATCGCCGTCGACTACTCCGCGCGCGATGCCATCCTGAACGCCGCGGCGAAAGCCGCCGCGCTGACCAGCCTGACCCGCGAAGCCTTCTCGCAGCTCGTCACCGGCGAGGCCGGCTTGCGCGACGTCGATCTCATCATCCGCACCTCGGGTGAAAAGCGGCTGTCGGACTTCCTGCTCTGGGAAGGCGCCTATGCCGAGCTGCATTTCACCGAGCGGATGTGGCCCGAATTCGATGCGGGCGATCTCGCCGCAGCGCTGGCCTCCTTCCATGGCCGCGAGCGCCGTTTCGGCGGCCTTCAGGCCATCCTGCCCGAGGAGGTGCCTTCACTCTCGCGGGCGTAGGAGTGAGGTGGAGCCGAGCAAGGGCTCCGCGGCAGTTCCAGTACAATGTCTTCAGGTTCAGTCGGGGGATTGGGCTTCTTCATCGAAGTGGGACGGACGATCACGCCAGCCAAAGCGGGAGCGAAAGTCCATGCGTGTTCTTCTCGTCAATGTGCCTCATCCCTCGATCGGAAGTCGGATTCCGGACGATCATCTGCCGCCGCTCGGCCTGCTTGCGATCGGCGGGCCGCTGATCGACGACGGCCACGTCGTGCGGCTGATCGACGCCGAGTTCGGCCCGATGCCGGCCGCGGACATCATCAGCGAAGCAAACCGCTTTGCCCCGGATGCCGTGCTGTTCGGCCATTCCGGCTCGACCTCCGGACATCCCGTCATTTCAGAGATTGCGCGGGCCCTGGTGAAAGCGATGCCGCGCGTTCTGATCGTCTATGGCGGCGTCTTCCCGACCTATCACTGGCGGGAGATCCTGCGCGACGAGCCCCATGTCAGCGCGATCGTGCGCGGCGAAGGTGAAGAGACGGCGCGGCGCCTGATGCGAGCGCTCGAATGCGGCCACGATCTCGGCAGCATTCCCGGCATCGCGTTTCGCGACACTGCCGGTCCACGCGCGACGTCCCCGGCGCCCGTGATCGCGGACCTTGATGCCTATCGTATCGGCTGGGAGCTGATCGATCACGCGCGCTACAGCTATTGGGGCGGCCTGCGCGCCGTGGTCGTGCAGTTCTCGCGTGGCTGTCCGCATCTGTGCAATTATTGTGGCCAGCGGGGCTTCTGGACGCGCTGGCGCCATCGTGATCCCGTCCGCTTTGCCAAGGAGTTGGCGCGCCTGCATCGCGAGCACGGCGTCAAGGTCATCAATTTTGCCGACGAAAATCCGACCGTCTCGAAGAAAGCATGGCGCGCCTTTCTCGACGCGCTGATCGCCGAGAATGTCGAACTCATCCTGGTCGGCTCGACCCGTGCCGACGACATCGTGCGCGATGCCGACATCCTGCATCTCTACAAGAAGGCCGGCTGGCAGCGCTTCCTGCTCGGGCTGGAGAATACCGACGAGAAGACACTGGAGCTGATCCGAAAGGGCGCCACGACAGCGACGGACCGCGAGGCCATTCGCCTTCTGCGGCAGCACGGCATCCTGTCGATGGCAACCTGGGTGGTCGGGTTCGAAGAGGAGACCGATCGCGATCACTGGCGCGGGTTGAAGCAGCTGCTCGCCTATGATCCCGATCAGGTCCAGCTGCTCTACGTCACGCCGCATCGCTGGACACCGTATTTCCGCCTTGCGGCCGACCGGCGCGTGATCCAGCCGGATCGCCGTCGCTGGGACTACAAGCACCAGGTGCTGGCCACGCGCCACATGGCGCCGTGGCGGGTGCTGGTCTGGTTCAAGTTCACGGAGATGGTGCTGCAATGTCGCCCAAAGGCGATCTGGCGCGTGCTGTTTCAGCGCGATGCGGGCCTGCGTCATGCCATGCGCTGGTACACGCAGATGGGACGCCGGGTCTGGCCGCACGAGATCCTGGAATTCCTGCGCGCCCGACGGCTGCGATGGGGCCCGACGGTGCGGGAATTTTGGGGTGCGCCCCAGGATGCCGAAGAGCAGGCGATGACGGCAGCACGGCCGGAGCGGCGCGTTGGAAGGCGTGAGGCCGCATGAGCGCGGCCTCTGTGTGACGTCAAGCACGGGACAAGCGCAGTTCGTTTTCGGCAGCAAGATTGGCGGCCACGTCCAAGCCGCGAGCGCGTGACCTCGGCTAGGTCTGCTATTCCCGCAACCTGCCGAGAGCCTCGCGCATGTCACAGCTGTCTCTGGATGCCGTCGTCCGGCCGCATCGGATCACGGGTCCGGTCTGCATCCGTCCCGCCAAGGCATCTGATGTCCAAGGCCTCTCGATCTATTTCACCGGACTGTCCTCGACGTCGCGCAACAGGCGTTTCATGGGAGCGCGCGCCGACCTCGCGGTGGTTGCAGCGGAATGCGTCGCCAGGGCTGACCATCCCGGTCATTTCACCTTGCTCGCCGAACTCAGGCAGGGAGAAGGGCCGGGCACGATCATCGGCGAGACGCGATATGCCTTTGATGCGGCCGCGCGTTGCGGAGATTTCGCCATCTCCGTGGCCGATATGTTTCAGCGCAAGGGCGTCGGCCTGCAGATGATGAATGCGATGGAGCGGCAGGCGGGCGATCTCGGTCACGAGATGATCGCGGCGGAAACGGCGCGCGCGAATGCGGAGATGCGCGGCCTTGCAAAGAAGGCGGGTTATGAAGACACCGGCCTCGGAGACTGGCTGTCCATCCATCTTGCAAAACGATTGATGAGATAGCCAAGGCTTGCTCGACCCCGTGCGCCGTGCGAGCCGCCCGACGGCAGTGGGGCTGGACCGGATCGCCGAATTCTGATGTCGTGGAACACCTTTGTCGCAGGTGCCCGCATGACTTCCTTCAAGACCATTCGCGCCCGCGCCGAGAAGCGCAAGGGCGGTCCCAAGGCGCTCGACAGGCTGATGCCTGAGAAGCCGGACCACAAACGCCTGGCCAGGCTCGGCGACGATCGCATCCTCGCCGAGATGACCAAGCGGGTGTTTTGCGCAGGGTTTGCCTGGAGCGTGATCGACGCCAAATGGGACGGCTTCGAAGACGCCTTCCTGCGCTTCCAGCCGGCGAAGCTGAGCTTCCAGCCCGAGGATTATTGGGAAGGCCTGCTGCGCGACGCGCGGATCGTGCGCAACGGCGCCAAGATCATGTCGGTGCGCGAGAATGCGGCGTTCGTGCAGGAGATTGCGAAGGAGCACGGCAGCTTCGGCAGGTTTCTGGCGGCATGGCCGCCGTCCAACGAGATCGGCCTGCTCGATCTCCTCGCCAAGCGCGGCAGCCGGCTGGGCGGCAACACAGGGCAGATGCTGCTGCGTTTCGTCGGCTGGGACGGCTTCGTCACCTCGAAGGACGTCGTCGCCTGCCTGCGCGATGCCGGCCTCGACATCGCCGAAGAGGTCAAGTCGAAAGGCGATCTCGCAAAAGTGCAGGCGCAGTTCAACGCTTGGGCCGAGGAGACCGGCCTTCCCTACACCTATCTGTCACGCATCTGCGCACTTTCGATTGGCGAAGTCAGGAGCGAGTAGCGCAGCCCGGCGGATCGTGGAAATCCTGTGGCGATCCCACGACGTGAACACGGCAGATGCAGCACGCGATCACAAAATTCATCTTGCAGGAACATTCGCGCGCAGCACCTGTTCGGACGTTTGAGCCAGGCGAGACAGGCGCAGGGAACACGCACGCTCCGGCTCAGTTCCACGAAACGCGAATGACAGAACGGAGCAGCTCATGAAGCTCACATCCGAACAAGTGAAGCAGACCGTCAACCAGCTCGGCGCGCAGGTGCTGCCCGACGAGCATCCCGCCATGCCGCAGCTCAACAGCATGTTCGGCGAGCACACGTTCTTCGTCGACGAGATGGGACTGAAGGTCCTGGAGCCGACCCCGTCGGCCGGCGCGGACCGCGAGACCGGCGAAGTCGTCAGCCTCGCGGACTGGAGCGATGCAGATCTGACGCGCCTGATGGCACACGAGCCCGAGCCGACCGGCGTGATCGTCGTGTTCGAGCATATCAGGCACTGAATTCAGCGAGGACGGGGCCGCGTGCGGCCCCGTCCAGATGCTGCAGTCGAGAAATGACTTGAGATCAGGGACGGTCGAGCGGACGGCGCAGGTCGCCGGGGCCGCCGAACAGGCCGCGAAAGAACCCGGCAATGCTGCCCCAGAAGCTTCCGCCGGCGATGGTCTCGAGCTCCGTCTCCGTCAATTCGCGAGCCATGTTCTGCATGGCAGTCTCCTTTTGTATATCGGGCGGACCATTCCGCGCGCGATCCGAGGAGAATGCGGTTATGTCGGCCGCGCTGCCGTGATGGGGGGCACAGAGCCGGCTTTTCTGCGTACGAAGGAGTGTTGAGTCCGGCGCTCGGCGCGTTTGCGTGGATCGGTTCTGATCGTTGAGACGGACGCCGGACAGCGAAGAACCGGCAGAGCCCTCGTGCCATTTGATCCGCTGCAATCCGCCAGCGCCGGCGCGAGCGTTCGCGTGGCCCAGCGCGGTGAGCCGCTAGATACCATCCGGGCGCTGCCTTCTCGCCGCTGAACTTCACCACTTCAATACAACCTACGGGCGAATTTGGAGTATGCTCTGACTGGCGGGACAGGGTCGATTGCACCGGTTGGGGGCAGGATGGGTTTCTTCGATTGGTTGAAGTCCAAGACACAGGCGCAGGGGACGGGAGGTGCCGACGGTCCGGGCACCCCAAAGGACTTTATCCCGAGTGGGAGGGGGTTAGGGGAGAACAGGGGAATCCCAGCGGAAGCTGTTGACAGGAAGCTCCGATCGGAAAGGCTTCTTCAAGCCCAGGGTGTGCCTTTCATGGCGGCGTTGCCGGTTATCGACACCGCGTCTGAGGCGCTGAGACGCTCAAAAGAAGAGGTCGCGCTGCGCACTCTTTGTCTCCTTTTCGTTGCCGCAAAGGGCGAAGGGCTTGGTGAAGAGCTAGTAGAGCGACTTTTGGAATCATACGAACTCCGTCCGCATCTGACGCCCAAGGAGCTCGCCTTCGTGCTCGACAATTCCCCCTCGCAGCCCGACCGGATTCAATTCACGTGGAGGCACGAAGCCGCCTGGACGCTGCTTTGGGCATTGGGCTTCGTGGCCCAACTCGGCGAGCCAACTCAGATTTGCGACGTACCATTCGCCGCGAGCACGATGGCCGAAAGGACAACCTCACAATTCATCGAAGACGCCGAACTTCGTCCGATCGCTGACATTCTCGATCAAGCTGATCTGATCTACAGGTACCACTGGGCCGTTCGAAACGCCCAAATCAAAGGACTGCGAGTACCGGCAGATCTCGATCCCGGTGTAACGGAAGAAAGACACTACGCTTTGAACTGGCTTATCGGATACAACGAGCAAGCGTGGGATGATGTCACGACTGACACCTAACATCCCATTGCGGTAAGGGTCTGCGGCGGTACTCTGAGCAGAGCTTTATCGCAGCGTACTCTCGTCGAGATCGCGACGTCTATTTTGCCGTCCGCTAGCGACCATACGACCGTTCTCATATCCAACCGGGACGGGTCTGCTCGTCGTCGCGCCAGAATTGCGGATCATCCGGTGTCGCCAACCGTGACCCCTAATAGTGCTGGCAGCGGCTCTCAGGGCCGGTGGACGTACTTGGGCATAGAACTGGCGCGCCACGGCCGATGAAGATGGGCACTATTGCTTCGCCGTGGCGCTATGATTCCATAGCCGGCGATACGCTCGAACGGGCGAAGTTGCGACGGGCCGCGATCTCACGCTACGCCCTCGTCCCGAAGACACGATCGAACGCGCCAAGGGGTCAATGCCCCTCGATCGTTACGCGGACCCGGTCAAATCTTTCGGCGCGAAGATCGCTCACGGAAATCCAATATTGCAGCACGCCGCAGTCGGCCAGCATCCACGGCACGGCCCAATCGGTGTCGAGTTGCAGGAGGAGCACGTCGCTGAGGAGCAGATCCCCGGCTGCCAGCGTATGGCGCCGTGGTGCGCCCTGCACATCGCGGCCGGCGCCGAGCATTTGGTGGCGTCCGGCCCGGCGGGGCCATTTGCCCGCCACCAGCACGCTGTGCTCCATGCGCAGCTCGCCCATCATTTCCTCGGGCACGAGCGACGATGCGGCTTCACTGGCGGACAGGCAGATGTGAGCGCCAGTGCGCACTGTTTTCCAGCTCAGCTGGTTGAGGACCCGCGCGCACCTGCTATCGGTTATCGGGTCGACGGCGGCGGCGTTCATCTCCTCGAGCCAGCTCCAGAACGCCATTCGGTCTGCCTCCGGCACAGGGCTCGTGAGTCCGGCACTGCGCGACCTCTCGATCCACCCGTTCGCTGTGGTCAGAGCATTCTCGTAAGCTGCCCGGACCGCCGCGGGGTCAACGGGCCACGGTTGGCCGGCCGCATCCTTGCCGCGCTCGATTTGCTTGATGCCCCTTTCGAGCACCTCCTTGAGGAAGAGGCCGCAAAAGACCTCGATATCGATCCAGCCCGCGGGAAATGTCGTTGTGGGCCGCTGAACGGTTCGCCTCGCCGCAAAGTCGTCCTTCGGTCCGGGGAGCGCATCTGCGATCACGGGATCGCCATAGAAACGCGCGAGCTCGGCAGCTTGCTCCTCCTCCCAGATCTGCTGGTAGCGCCCCGCCGAATTGCCGTCCAATTCCCTCGGGTGCTCTTCGGCAAAGGTGCGCACCACACCCATCGTCATGGCCTTCCTGGCGAATGCCCTCGGGTAGTCGTGCCGGTCAGTATGCTCGAGCCACGGGAAATAGAATCTGGCGTTCGAGGCTCCGTAGCACGGCGGCAGATCGTCCGGTGGACGCACCTCACGGCAAGGTTCTGTGGTGTCGCGGCTGAGAACGACGTGGTTGGGCCAGCTCTGAGCCTCATCCAAGCCGTCAAAGACATCCCAATTCACGAAGAAATGCAGCACGCCGCTTGCCGGCAGGAACTTGCGGAGCTGGAAGTCGGGAAGCTCCGCACAGTCGACTTGCGCCATGAACGAATAGGGCGTGCCGTCCGGTGCGCGTGGCCAGCGAAAATCAGCCGGCGCCGTCGGCAGGCCGCCGAAATAAGTGCGGCCGCTGATCGGGAAGCGCGGCGGGAACTGATGTTTGAAGACGGCCGATTCGTCGGCCGTCCGATGCAACAGGGCGCGTATGTCCTCGTCGCCGGCCGCCGGCGGATAGTTCGAGGGATCCCCAAACGGCTTATTGAAATTGCTCGACAGCGCCATCGCAATCACGGCCTCAGTATGGAGTTTCGGTAAGCCAATACGCGAAAATCCGTTAACAGACGCCTTTGGATTGCATGCGGATGCAAGTGTTGACGATTGCATTTATGAGATAGATATCCGGCTCATGCTCGTTTCTCGAACCGCGTCTTCGTCACAGTCGGGATGAGCTATTCGGGCGGCTTGCGGCGGCCAAATCGCACGGTGTCGTGCAAGATCGTAAGGTGGCGCGCCCGACACGATTCGAACGTGTGACCTTTGCCTTCGGAGGGCAACGCTCTATCCAGCTGAGCTACGGGCGCAACGAGGCCTCATTTAGCCTAATGGCGAGGGGTGGGCAACCGGTCTTGCCGCGGGATGAGCCGTGCATCAGGCCGATTTGCGCGGGGAGGAGCCAGGAACCTGGCCGCTGTCAGGCACATCGTCCCGGCCGAGGCCTGCGAATTCGGCCAAGACCCGATCGGAGCAGACGATGCGGTTGCGGCCGAGCCGCTTGGCGGCATAGAGCGCCTGGTCGGCGGCGCTCAATAGCCGGTCGGGGGCGCTGTCGGTCTCGCCGGGGACGTGACTGGCGACGCCCACACTGAGAGTGACGTGGTTGCCGGCCCCATGGGCGCCGTGGACGATCCCCAAGGCCAGGACGGCACGGCGGATCTGCTCGGCGATGGCGCAGGCATCGTCGCAGTTCAACTCGGGCAGGATCAGCGCGAACTCCTCGCCGCCATAGCGGCTGGCAAGGTCGAGCGGGCGCACCGCATGCCGGCTGACGACACCGGCGACCGCGCGCAGGCACTCGTCGCCGGTCTGGTGGCCGTGATGGTCGTTGAACAGCTTGAAATGGTCGACGTCGACGAACAGCAGCGCCAGCGGCTTCCGCGTCCGCTGCGCGCGCGCCCATTCGCTCATCAGCATCTGGTCGAACGAGCGGCGGTTCGAGAGCCCGGTCAGCCCGTCCTTGGTGGCGAGCTCCTTCAGCGCCGTCTCGGCGCGCTTCTGGTCGGTGAGGTCGCGCAGCGTCTCCACCACGGCGATCAGATTGCCGGCCTCGTCATGGATGGGGCCCGCGTCGATCGCAAGATAAAGCTGGTTGCCGAGCTTCGGCATCCGGCACCAGTTCTCCGCAGAAAAGCCGAGGCCGTTATGGCCGCGCGCGGCGTATTCCGGATAGAATTCCGGCAGCTGCTCGGGCCGGTCGAGCGCGACCAGATCGGCGAGACAGGGGCGCTTGGTCTCGTAGAAGGCCTGCCAGTGCTTGCTGGTGCCGATCACCTCGGAGGCTGCAACGCCGGTCAGCCGCTCGCAGGCCCTGTTCCAGATCACGACGCGCCGCTTCGGATCGATCACGAAGGTCGGCACCACCAGATGCTGCATCAACCGCACCGCGTAGGAATCCGCCACGTCGACGGGATCGGCGGGAGCCTTGGTGAGCTTTGCCATCTCAGGCCACCGCCGCCACAGGCAGGACATCATCAGGGCCGAACAGCCCGCGCACTTCCGCCGCCGGTTTCGGCTTGCTGAACAGATAGCCCTGCATCTCCGTGCAGCCGAGCGTGCGCAGCATCTCGCGCTGGGCCTCGGTCTCGACGCCTTCGGCGACCGTTGTCATGTTGCTGGCGGAGGCGATGTTCACCACGGCCTGGACGATCACGGGCGATCCGCTGGAATCGGCGTCGATGTCGGCGACGAAGCAGCGGTCGATCTTGATCTTGTCGAACGGGAAGCGTTTCAGATAGCTCAGCGAGGAATAACCGGTGCCGAAATCGTCGAGCGCGATGCGCACGCCGATCGAGCGGAGCTGGTGCAGGATCGAGAGCGCCGCCTCGTCGTCGCGGATCAACACCGCTTCGGTGATCTCGAGCTCGAGCCGGCGAGGATCGAGCCCGGAGGCGGCGAGGGCGCCGGCGATCCGAAGCGCCAGCGTGTCGCATTTGAGCTGGACCGGCGATACGTTGACGGCGAGGCGGACATGAAGGGGCCAGGTCGCGGCCTCGTTGCAGGCCGTGCGCAACACCCAGTCACCGAGATCGTTGATCAGGCCGGTGTCTTCGGCGATCGGAATGAATTCGGCCGGCGATACCATGCCGCGTTGCGGATGGCGCCAGCGCAGCAGCGCCTCGCAGCCGGAGACCATGCCCGTGCGCAGATTGACCAGCGGCTGATAATGGATCTCGAAGCCGCCATTGACCAGCGCCTGGCGCAGATCCTGCTCCAGCGTGAGGCGGGCCTTGGCGCTCGCATCCATTTCCGGCACGAAGAAGCGATGGGTGCGCCGCCCTTCCGCCTTGGCGCCGTACATCGCGAGGTCGGCATTCTTGACGAGCTGGTCGAGATCGGTGCCGTCCTGCGGTGCGAGCGCGATGCCGATGCTGGCGTCCGTCGAGAGCTGGTGTCCGAGGCAATGATAGGGGCGGCGGATCGCTTCGTGAATCCGCGTCACGAAGGCCAGCACGTCGGCGGACGAGTCGATTCCGCTCTGGATCACGGCGAATTCGTCGCCGCCGAGCCGCGCGATCAGATCGCCCGGCTTCAGACAGGCGCGAATACGGCCCGCGATCGCCTTCAGCAGCTCGTCGCCGACATGGTGGCCGAGTGAATCATTGATGCCCTTAAATTCGTCGACGTCGATATAGAGCAGCGCGAATTGGCTGCCGCCGGCGACCTTCTCGAGCTCGCGCTCGATCTGCTCGCGGAACAGCGTGCGGTTGGGCAGGTCGGTCAACGGGTCGTAATGCGCCATATGCGCGATCTTTTCGTGGGCGCGCCGTCGCTCGGTGACGTCCTCGACCACGTTGATGAGGTAGCGCGGCTCGCCGGACCCGTCGCGGATACCGATCCGGGTTGAGGTAATGTACCGCTGTCCCATGGTCAGACTCGGCCAGGCATGTTCATCCTTGAACAGCCCGTCGACGGCTTGCAGCGCCTTGCTGTCGTCCTCGGTGACGTCCCTGGCGGACTCCTCGGGGTATATGTCGAAGGGAGTCTTGCCGATGACGGTTTCGCTCGATCGACCGAATTGCTCCTCCGCGGTGCGGTTGATCAGCAGATATTGCCGCGTTCGAGCGTCCTTCACCGTGATCTGCGACGGGATATGGTCGATGATCTCGCGCAGGAACGTGTAGTTGCGATCACGTTCCTGCTCAAGGTTACGCCGTTCGGTGATTTCCTCGATCGTGGCGACCCAGCCTCCCTGCACCAGCGGGGTGTTGATGACCTGAAACGCGCGGCCGTTGGGCAGCAGATGGATCTTGGTGGAAACCGTGCCTTCGGCCACGACCCGCATCACGTCGGCACAGAACTCCTCGACGTCGCCGTCGAAGGCGCCGCACTCCTTGCGATGGTACATCGCCTCGAGGATGTGGCAGCCCGGCTTGATCACGTCATGGGAGAGGCCGAACATGTCGGCGTAGCGGCGGTTACAGGTGACGATGGTGCCGTTCGCATCGTACAGGATCAGGCCTTGCGACATGTTGTTCATGGCGGTGTCGAGCCGCAGCCGTTCGGCTTCCAGCCGCTGCTGGGCGTCGCGGTTCTGCCGGTTGATCTGACGAATGATCAGGAACAGGATCAGCGCGATCACGGTGGCCGAAAGCGCCGCGGTCATGATCATGAACCCGGTCTGCTGCCGCCAGTCTGCAAGCGCGGCCGCTGTGGTGTTTGTGGCGGCGATGATCAGGGGGAAATGCGTGAGCGATGCGGCCGAGCCGAGGCGTTCCCCGCCGTCGACCAGACTCTTGATGCGAAGCGTTTGCCGGCCGCCCTTGGCCAGCACCTTCTGTAGCAGGGGCCCATCCTTGAAGCTCTTGCCGAGCAGTTCCTCGTTGTTCGGATAGCGGGCGAGCATCTTGCCTTCGCGGTCGAACAGCGAAATCGCGGTCCCCTCCGCAAGAGCCACGGACGCGAAATATTGCTGGTAGCTGTCAGGGTCGATCCGCCGGACCATCGCCCCGACGAAGGTGCCGTCAGGCAGGCTCAGCCTGCGCGCGACGATCGTGGTCCACTTGCCGATGATGAAGCTCCGTACCGATTCCAGCAGTACGGGCTCTGCCGTCGGATTGGTCTTGAACGTCCGGAAGTAGGCACGCTCGGAGATGTTGATCTTGGGCAGCGGCTGGGCGCGCGACCAGTTGATCAACTCGCCGTCGACGTCGTAGATCGCGATGTCGCCGAGATAGGGCACGGCGCTGATCTTGCTGCGCAGCATCTGGTTCGCATCGTCTCCCGACATGCGCTCGCGGAACATCTGGGGCGAAGTGATCTCCGGCAGCTTCATCTGGCCGATCACATCCGCGGCGACGACGTCGGAATCTTCGAACTGCTGATCGAAATGCCGCGCGATCAGCTGCACCGTGTTTTCAAGTTCGCGCTCGCGGTTGGCCAGCGTGCGCTCGCGAAAGTCCCCGATCGCCATGGCGGTCACGGCGAATATGCCGGCGACCAGCAGCACGCCGCACATTGTCAGCCACAACACCGGGCCGCGCCGCGTCGCGGCCTCCCAGCCGCCTCTGGTGGCCAGGGACATTCCGGCTGCGATCCTGGACAAGATCTGACGCATTCCCCCCTCCCTCGAAGGACAGGAATACACCTCACAAATGGCGCAAACCTTAGGAAAACCAGTTACCTAAGCATTAATCCGGTTGCGGATTCGGCCCCGAAACAAGCGCAGCGCGAATCGCGCGCCGGTTGCAAGCGGTCCGCAACGATCGCTGCGCTGCATCGTGAACCGATGGTTAATGCGATGTGCCCGCGCCCTTGCCACCGCCATGGCGCAGCCGCCCGACCACCCCGCTCGGGAAGAAGTAGACGCTGGCGATGAACAGCAGCCCGAGCCACAGCAGCCAGCGGTCCGGATGAAGCAGTCCCGGCAGCAGCGGCAGACCGGCTTCCGATGCCGCCTTGGAGGCAACGCCCATCAACGATTGCAGATAGTTCTGGGCCAGGATGAAGATCGTGGCGCCGATGATCGCCCCGTAGATCGTCCCCATCCCGCCGATCACGACCATCAGCAGGATGTCGAGCATGATCGAGAAGCTGAGCGAAGTGTCCGGGCCGGCATAGCGAAGCCATAACGCGTTCAGGATGCCGGCACCGGCGGCGACCAGCGCGGCGAGGCAGTTGGCGTAAGTCAGGTGAAAGACGGTACGAAAGCCGAGCGCCTCGGCGCGAAAGCGGTTTTCGCGGATCGCTTGCAGCACGCGGCCGAACGGCGAGTTCACCACACGCAGCAGGGCAAGGATCATCAGGGCCGAGATCGCGAACACCAGGTAGAAGGTCAGGATGCGGCCATTGATCTCGAAGCCGAACAGGTTCTTGGAGATAAGCACCGTGCCGGGGCGCAGCAGCTCGGGGAGCTGGAAGCTGCGCCCGTCCTCGCCGCCGGTCAGCCAGGAGAGCTGCGAGGCCAGCACCTGGAAGGCGGATGCGACCGCGAGCGTGATCATGGCAAAGAAGATCGCCGCGACCCGCAGCGAGAACAGGCCTATGGCGAGCGCAAGCAGCGCGGCCAGCGGCAGCCCGACCACGATGCCCGTTGCCACCGCCGCCCAGTTCGGGCCCATGCCGTACAAGGCGATCGCGATCGCGTAGCTGCCGATGCCGTAGAACATCGTGTGCGCGAACGACACCGAGCCGGTGTAGCCGAGCAGCAGATCGTAGGAGGCGACCAGCGCGGCGAACACGCAGATCTTGGCCGCGACGTTCAGCGCCTTCGCGCCCGGAAACAGGAACGGCGTCGCCGCCAGCGCCAGGATGATGACGACGAGAATCAGCGTGAGCACGCGGCTCCGCGGCGAATCGCCTGACAGGATCATCATCGGCTGGTCACCGCATAGAGACCGCGCGGCCGCCACATCAGAATGGCGACCATCAGCAGGATGTTGGAAACGAGGGCGAGTTTCGGCACCAGGAAGCCGCCGTAATTGGCGACCATGGCGACCAGGATCGCGCCGATGAAACAGCCGCCGATCGACCCCAGCCCGCCGATGATGACGACGACGAAAATCAAGACCGTGAGCTCGTCGCTCATGGAGGCGTGGACCTGCTCGCGATAGAGCGCCCACATCACCCCGCCGAGGCCGGCGAGCGCCGACCCCGTCATGAATACGCCCAGGAACAGCCGGCGGATGCGATAGCCCAGCGCCTCGACCATCTCACGATTCTCGACGCCGGCGCGGATCAACAGGCCGAGCTTGGTGCGGTTGAGCACGAGCTGGATCGCGACGAAGACGGCGAGCCCGATCACCATCGCCAGCACACGGTATTTTGCAATGGCGACGTCGCCGAGGATGAAGGAGCCTCTCAGCGAGGCCGGCAGCGGCATCGGGATGATCTGCGGTCCCCACAATGCGTAGAGCGTCTGTTCAGCGACGATCAGGCCGCCCGTCGTCATCAGGATCTGCTTCAGGTGCTGACCGTAGACGGGGAGGATCAGCACGCGCTCGACGACGAGGCCGAGGGCGCCGGACACCGCCATCGACAGCAGCGCCGCCGGCGCCAGCACCGCGAGATTGATCCAAAGCGAATCGGCCTGCACCGAGGCCGCGAACGGCGCGAACACCAATGTTGCGATATAGGCGCCGACCGCGATGAAGGCGCCGTGGCCGAAATTCAGCACGTCCATCAGGCCGAAGACGAGCGTCAGTCCGGAGGCCATGATGAAGATCATCATGCCCATGGCGAGGCTCGCGGCCGTCAGTGTCAGCCAGGAGCTGGTCGAGCCGATTAGCGGGATCATGAGAAGCGCGAGCGCGATCGGCAGCAGGGCCGGCGCGATGTCGCGCTTCGGCTTCGGCAGCGGATCGGATGCGGCGATTTCAGTCACTGATGTGCCTCCAGGCTCAAGCCGAGCAGCCGCTCCTGCAGCGGCACGTCGGCGGCGAGATCAGCCATCGCGCCGCGATGGACGATGGTGCCGTTGTCCATCACCAGCACGCTGTCGCCGAGCTCGCGGGCGGCAAAGAAATTCTGTTCGACGAGGAGAATGGTCGCCCCCTTGCGCTTGATCTCCTTCAGGCACTCGATCAGCGCCACGACGATCGCGGGCGCCAATCCCTTGGTCGGCTCATCGATCAGCAGCAGCTTGCGCGGCTCGATGATGGCGCGCGCGATCGATAACATTTGTTTTTGCCCGCCCGAGAGGCTTCCGGCGCGCGACAGCCAGAACCGGCGCAGCGCCGGGAAGAAGCCGAAGATCCAGTCCAGCTGCTTGTCGTCCATCGGCGCGTCGCGGGCCGCGAGGACGAGATTTTCCTTCACCGTCAAATCAGAAAACACCGCCATGCTCTCGGGCACGTAACCAACGCCGAGCCGCGCGATGTCTGGCGTGGCGCGGCTCTCGATGCGCGCATCGCCGAGCGTGATCTCGCCCGCGGAGGCCTGCCACAGGCCCATGATGGTGCGCAGCGTCGTCGTCTTGCCGGCGCCGTTGCGCCCGAGCAGCATCGTGACCTGGCCCTGTGGCACGGCGAGGTCGATGCCCTGGAGGATGTGGTAGCGCCCGATATGGGTGTGCACGCCGGAGATTTTGAGCAGGTCAGTCATGCTGCACTCCCTGCAGCGTTCTTGGGTGCAACGCCAAGATAGGCTTCCTGCACGATCGGCGAGGCGATCACCTCCGCCGGCGGGCCGTCGGCGACGAGCTGGCCGTTATGCAGCACGATGATGCGGTCGGCGAGCGAGCGCACCACGTCCATCTTGTGCTCGACCAGCAGGATGATCTTGCTTCTGTCCTGCTTGAGCTGCGCGATCAGGTTCAGGACCACAGGTACCTCGTCGATGCTCATGCCGGCGGTCGGCTCGTCGAACATGAACACCTTCGGCTCCAGCGCGATCATCAGCGCCACCTCGAGCTTGCGCTGGTCGCCGTGCGACAGCGCGGTCGCGGCGACGCCGCGGCGGCTGCCGAGTGCGACCTGGTCCAGGATGGCGTCGGCGCGCACGATCAGGTCGCGGCGCAGCATCCAGGGCCGCAGCATGTCATAGTGGGTGCCGCTCGCCGCCTGGACTGCGAGGCGGACGTTCTCCTCGACCGTCAGGTTCGGAAAGAGGTTCGTCAGCTGGAACGCGCGCCCCAGACCCGCACGGGTCCGCAGCGGCGCGGATTGCTGGGTGATGTCGGTGCCGTCGAACAGGATGCTGCCGCTGGAGGCCCGCAGCTGGCCCGAGATCAGATTGAAATAGGTGGTCTTGCCGGCGCCGTTCGGCCCGACGATGGCGGTGAGCTCGCCCGGCCGGAACGTGCAGCTGACATTGTTGACCGCGACATGGCCGCCGAAGCGGATGGTGAGGTCGCGGGTTTCGAGGGAGAAGGTCATGAGGCTCGGACAATGATGAGACGAGATACGCCCGCGGGCACGCTGCGCTCCCTCCCCCGCTGGCGGGGGAGGGCCGGAGAGAGGGTATCTCCGCAATGGGACAATCCCCAAGAGGAGAAAGCCCTCACCCGCGCCTACGGCGCGACCTCCCCCGCAGGCGGGAGAGGTGACCAGCTCAGCGCTTGTTCTTGATCGGAACGTCCATGTCCTCGATCTTCAGCTCGCGCACCGGCTCGAGAATGGCCCAGGCGACGTTCGGATCGACCTTGACCTTGAAGTGATACATGCTCTGCAGCGCCTGATGGTCCTCTTTCCGGAACACCATCTTGCCCTTCGGCGTGTCGAACTCCATGCCCTCCATCGCCGTGATCAGCTTCTCGGTGTCGGTCGACTTCGCCTTGGTGACGGCGGTGACCACGGACATCGCGGCGGCGAAACCGCCCGCGGTGAAGAAATCCGGCGGCGCGTTGAAGCGCTTCTGGTGCTCGGCGACGAGCCAATCGTTCACCGGATTCTTGGGGATGTCGTAGTAGTAATAGGTCGCGCCTTCCATGCCGGGTAGGCTTTTATAGGCGGCGAGCGCCGGCAGGATGTTGCCGCCGGTGGAGAGCTCGATGCCGTAACGCTTCGGGTCCATGTCCTGGAGCTTCGCCAGCGGATTGCCGGCGCCGGCCCAGATCACCCAGATCACCTTGCGGCCGGGCTTGTCCTTCAGCGCATCGAACAGGCGCTGGCCGACCGCGGTGAAATCCGTGGTGCTGGTCGGGGCGTATTCTTCCGCGGCCAGCGTCGCGCCGGTCTTGGCCAGCGCCTCCTTGAAGGCGGCGACGCCATCGCGGCCGAAGGCATAGTCCTGCGCCAGCGTCGCAACGGTGACGCCCTGCTTGCCGATCGCAACCGCGTTGGAGATCGCGTCCTGCGAGGAGTTGCGCGCCGTGCGGAAGATGTAGCGATTCCACTTCTCGCCGGTAATCTGATCCGCGACGGCGGGCTCGACGATCAGGATCTTCTTGTTCTCCTCGGCGACGGGGAGAATTGCCAGCGCGGCGGCCGAAGAGGTCGTGCCGATCGCGATGTCGGCCTTGTCGTCCTGATAGGCTTCCGCGAGCGCCGCCTTGGACAGGTCCGGCTTGCCCTGGTCGTCCTTGGTGATGATGACGATCTTGCGACCGTCGATCGTCATCGTGCCCTTGGTGGCGTACTCGAAGCCCATCTGCAGGCCGGTCTCGGTCTGCTTGGCATAGGCCTCGAGCGGGCCGGTCTTGCCGTAGATCAGCGCGACCTTGAGGTCGTCGGCGTGCGCGGCGCTCGCCGCGGCCAACCCGAGAATGGTTGTTGTTATGATGAGTGAACGACGCACGATGGTCCCTCCTGATTTAAAGTTTCTCGGCAACAGCGATTTGCACAACAGTGCGAACATTGCAATTCAACCTTCCGGTTGATTGTATCGGCAGATGAGCTTGCATCATTTTTGGGC
>NZ_JADFUE010000129.1:0-7239 GCF_054967145.1 Bradyrhizobium sp. UFLA06-24 | reverse complement strand
ATCCACTAGAGATCGGCTATCCCGACCGCAGCAGATGAATCGCAAAGGAAGAGCCCGCCGACGCAGGGTCCTTGATCGTTCCTTTGAAGGCGTACGGAGCTAAATGATGCCGCGCCGGGTTGCTTTGGCTACAGCATTTGTCCGGTTTGCCGCCCCTAGCTTTCTGATGACGTTCTTCATGTGGAAATTGACGGTATTATCAGTGACGTTAACAAGTTGCCCGATTACCCAGGCTGACTTCCCCTCTGCGACCCAGTATAGGCACTCTGTTTCTCGCGGTGTTAGCGGAATGTCTGTCTCGCAACTCTCATCAAGCGGCGGTGTAATCTGCGCGACAGCGTTGTGAAACGCCGACGCCAATGTCGTGAGATGAGCCATGCGATCCTGTGGATCGGCATCATCGAAAGGAGATGCAAACGATACGAAAGCCGATCGGCCTTGCGATCCAAACAATGGCACGCTCATGCCATGCTTAAGGCCTGCTTCTTTGGCCTCGCGTAAGACGCGCAGCTCACGGGGCTGCAGTTCATATCGACTGGTTAGTTCATCCCAAAGAAAGGGCCTTGGCAGCATTGCTGTCCGCCGGACCACCGGGTCGATCGCTTGATATTCTTGTTCAGCATAGCGTTGGCACCAATCAGACGGGAAATTTATAGTTGGCGGGGGCGGTAGATACTCTGGCAAACGACGCTCATTGGAGCAGGAGAGTGCTCCGTAGGCGACTTTATCAAAGCCTTCATTGCTCGCGAAATTCACAAGAAGATCGAACAGCGCTGCGATTGATCTTGTCTGTATAGCGCACTCGATGAAGCTGAATAGGTCGGGCCCGCGACTTTCCCGTCTGCTTGAAGCGAGTGGCATTTTGCCGTGCGACTGGTCATCCATTTTCTATTTCCGTTTGCTTACACAGATGTTGGCTTTGCTTCTTGCAGCTGAAAGCTCGCGCGCGAAAGGAAAGCGCCGGCCCAGAACTGTTTCACACGGTCCCAGCACGCTCCGAGAAGATAATCGGAGCGACTTGACGCACGCTGGCAGGTCGAGCCAAAGCGAAGCTGACTTTGTTCGCTGCTGACCGGTCGGGCTGCTCTCCGAGGTGCCAGTGCCCCAGTCTCTCGAAAGAACGGCTGGCAAATCATGCAACGATTGCGGCGGACACGGTCAGCACTTCTCGTAAGAACATGCCGGCATCTCGAGCGCCACCGCAAAGGAGCGAGGTCGGCATGGAACTGTTCGCAGCTCGGCACACCACACCCGGACGGGTCCAGCGCCCTCAGGTGCTTGCGCATTTTGGGCCACCACCCGCGGACATCAACAAATGGCTGCTTGACGAGGACGACAGCGTGCATGCGATCCTCAGGACTTTCCAAGAACCACCGATGCGCACAGCAATTCTCGCACCACTCGCCGATCGGAGAACTTGCCCCCATAATAGGGGCACTCGCAGAAAGATGGTCTCCTCTGGTTGAGCGGATGTGACATACGTCGAACATGCGACAACGTCTCATGCGCGACACAGAATTTGATATAGATCAAGAGCGTGATTAAAGGCCTGCCGTCTCACCTGCATTGACGGGGCGCGAATGGCACTCCCTGAGTGCCATCTTAACGCGCGAGGCAAGTCCAGTACCAACCTTCCTGCGGGCAGCGGAGCAGCAGTTTAGTGTGGCTCTGCTTTTCGAGCAGTCGAGGACGGCACTTTCGAACTTTCGCTGTGGCTCGCCTTTGCGAACTTCCCATCGGCGTCGTGAAGACTTGCCCCCTCCTTGCAAACCCGAGGAGAGAGCGAATGAACGAGGAAAGAAACAAAGGCTCGTTGTTGATCGGTCCGGGAGCAGGTTGATAGAACTCCTTGTGGCGTGGCGGAAATGTTGCGCCTCTCGGGCCTAGGGTCTGAAGCGGGTTACACGCCAGCTCGGGTGCAGCCTTCACACGATGAAGGGCTATGGAATGGCGGGTGAGGTGAAGCCGTTCAAGTCGTGTCCGGGTTAGCTCTCCCGCACCACGGTCTTCAGGTAATGGTAGGCCTTGATGATCTCGACCAGGCGCTGCTCCGTAGAGCGGTCGCCGCCATTGGCATCGGGGTGGTGCCTCTTGACCATCGCCCTGTACCTCGCCTTGATATCTCCGAGCGTCGCATCGACATTCAGGCCCATCACCTGCAACGCTTTCCGCTTGGCATTGAAAAGCTTGCGCGTCTCAGGCCTGGCCTCCGCGCGGGCGCGTCCCTTCAGCTCAGCGAGCATGCAAAAAGCATCGCAGTCGTCCTCGGAATGGGCCGGGCTGCCGGTCATCTTGCGGGCGCTGATGGGCTCGCCGATTTTCCAAGTTGGACGATGGCCCGTCAGCGCGTCATTCTGGTAGCGCGCGATCGCTTCGGCGTCCATCCCGGAGAAGAAATTGTAGGACTGATTGTATTCGCGAGCATGCTCGATGCAGAAGTGCCAATATTCGCGCGCATTGTGGCGGCCCTTTGGCGCGGGATGGGTTGCCTTGTTCTGGCAATCAGGCCATTCGCATCGCACCGCGGTCCGGCGCTCCTCCTGCGCTTCCTGCTTGTTGATGCGAATGGAGGCGAAGAATTTGGATGTGTCGCTCAGCATGACTTGGCTCCGTTGGGCGGAGCGGCAGTTAGCAGCGCCGCTTCTAAGCTAGAGAATTGGTTTCGACGGCAAGTTGGATCTGACTCGGCCTTTGCGTCTAGTTCAGTGCATGGTGTAGCAAGCACTTCCCAGCAATCGACATGCCAGGACTCGCGCGCTTGGTTCAGACAATCATCTCTTTGCGATCTCAGATCGATTCAATTGCAATGTGCTGTCGGGCTCTGCACATCGAGGTCTTGAACGGGACCGGGTGAATACGAACAAAGCGGGAGCTATGCAGGAATCTGGCTGATGACGCGCTTAGGGAAGCAGCGGAGCAACGCGGATGGTGAATTTGCGAGAACTTCTCGACGAGGCGATATGGCCAGAATGAGACTATCAACATCCTGCCCTTCGCTCAGCCGCCTGCGGTTGATCATGCGTGCTACAAATTCTGCGCAACAGAGCGCGTGTTCTGCTCGCCCGGTGCCGCGACGGAATCGTTCCAGAGACGCCGGCGAGATGAAGCGGCCAAGGATGGCCGCGCAACACCGCAAAAGCTATCGGCGCAATCGAGGCGGCCGGGCCCAAGGTGAGGACCGGGCGCGCGACTCTCGCCGGTTGGATCCGCTTCACGTACTTGATTTTGCCAGCCGAGCGCGGCGACCAGGAGCTTTGATCCCCTGCTTAGCCGGGCCGTATGTTGACTCGCGATTTCAGGAGGCACGATCGGCCCTGCTGGAAAGGATGCGGCGAATCTTTTGCTATTAGCGATTTTTGGGGCCTGAACAATCGATCGCGGGGCAAATACGTGCGCCGCAGCACAAGTCCGCCGGCGATCAAAGAGAGCCCGAGCTGGTTCTGAGCGGCAAGAAGAAGGCCATGGAGGGTCTCAACGGCGCCCAGCCGGCGCGGTCGCGGAGCATGCACTCGACATCTTTACTGCGAGCGCACCAAATATGTGCGTGGCCGCGATTACCGGACAAGGATCGCCGATATAAAGCCTATTGGCTTTCTGTGTCTTGCCGGCCGAGCACCAGCAGAGAACCACAATCCGAGCGAGAGCATCCGCCGCGGTACGGCACACGAACATGCGAGCCAGGAACCGTTGTCGGCCACCAACCGTATTAGATTGTGCAAGCTGAGCAAGCGTGAGACGTTGGGATGACCGAAGAGCCACAATCAGTTGCCGAGATCATCGCGGCGTCAGAGTGCCGACAGTATTTGAGCCCGTCCCAAACAGGCAAAAACGATGCCGCCTGCTCGGCTTCGTCACCAGTCGCGATTGCGGCGAAATGACTGAGCTGAGATCGCACTCCGGTTAGTCTCTAAGCACGTCAGCTTGTCGACAGCTGATCCTAATAGAGTGAGACAGTGACACGATTGGATCGGCATTGCGAGCCGACTCAAACCACCGGAGAGTCGACATGGACCCTTTTAACCGCATCAACCCACTCGACCGTGACCACGCCGCGGCACCGCAACAGCAGCAAGCGGAGTTTGAGCCTTACTTGGATGAAGTGCCCCAGCTTGATACCTCGACAATCGCAGAGAATCCCGTTTTTCATGATCCCTACTACCCTCATCTGTCTGAAGAAGGCCTTAGACTGGCCCAGGCATTGGGACTTGAGCACCAGAGCACGGACCGTCCTCATCCCGAACACGCAGTCACCAGACGCGAGGACGCCGCTGCGCAGCATCGCGCGCCGCAGGGTGGGCCGGAGGAACTGACTGCGCAAGGTCACGATCAGGATCCGTGGCAAGAGCCGATACGCGAAGCGATCCTAGCATCGTCTCTCAACCGGCCAGCCCCGGGTGGTCTGGCACCGGATCCCGAAGAAGCCGTTCGTTACTTCAGCTGGAGCGGCGCCTACCGGCCGGCTGCAAACGAGCTAGCCTCGGTCGCTTCCAGCTCAGGTCACGAAGTCGTTGTGGATGAGGATTACACCGGCCAACCTACGAAGAGGCAGAGGACACTAAGCCTGGCGGAAGAAAATGCCACTGCGCGCCAGCGCACCGAGCCCGGCAATTCAACCGGTCGCGAGTTAATTGAAGACGCCGGCGCACCGCTTCTGGCCAGCAGCCGGTTCGTCCTTCCTGAGGAAGTCTACGATCAGGATCTGCTGTGGGCCATGGTGGATAACGCTCGCCCATCGTCATCTCTCGAACCAAACGAGGGTCATCACCAAGCCCTGGACTCAGAAGCGGCCGTTGGTCCGTTCAACGCGCAGCACGGCGACCAGCACGCGTCCGCTGCGCACGAGCGCAGCAACGTCCCGCCGAGCCAGGACAGCCGACCTACCAGTTTTATCGTTCACAATGACCGTTACACGGCGCTGTTCGTGCCTGCGGGGGCGATGAGGCGAAGCACCCCACTCAATCCGCCAGGCTCAACCATTCAATTCGGATCTCGACCGGAAAACGTTCTGCCGCCCAGCCTGCAGCCAACGGATCGAACCGCCCGATCGCTTTTTGGACGGTCGATTGAGCAAGCCGCTCCGGCGTCCTCCAGGGCTCAGAGGACGTACCCCGCGGCCCGCGAGATTTACGCTGCATCATTCTCCGTTCCCGAGACTTTTTTGCACGGCACCCAACCCGCGCCGGACACGATGCGGGCGAAACTCGGCCAGTGGGGCCTTCTGCCGGACGAAGCGCATCCGACAAAACAATACGACATTCATGGTGAGCGCTACACCGCCCTTTTCGGACCCGGAGGCTCCGATGACCTTCGGCTCATCCATCACCCACGAATGTAGACGCCGAGGGACATCTCAAACGCATGGAGCCCGTCCAGATAGTTCCGGAATTGGACTTGTTATTGGACCATAGCTTGCTCCGGCTGCTCCTGCGAGGTTGGCGCGGTTCTGGGCAGCACAGATGTCCGCTGCTCGCGTCGATGACTTGCCAGCATCATCGCTTAGCAACTCCTCGTTGGGCCGAACTTCTACCTCCGTTTTCTTGCTAACTACGGCGTGATCACGTTGATTGCCTCGAGGCGGTTGTGCAGCGAAATCGGCAGTCGAGTGCCGGCCTCCCGCGCACTTTGCCTGCAATATCTGCTCCACATCCACAGTTGCCTGGGCACGCACTGACGCATTCACCCGCGGGCGGCTCTTGAAGCTGCGATGAAGGGCTTGTCGGCGGCTTGCCGGGCCGCGAGAGCATCGAGCGCGCCGTCGCGCTGGTAACAGGTCATGATCGTGCGACACGAGCTCGCCGCTATAATCGACACGGATCTTTGCTCGGAATGCGACTGACTTGCAGCCCTCCCAGCTCACGGCCTTGTCGCTGGAGGCGATCCGCAGCAGGCGGCCCAATACGCCTGGAGAAGACATAAATTGTGATGGAGGCGCGGATAAACGAGCCTACCAATTCGTGCAGCAGATTTCGCAGCTCACGTCAGTTAGTTTGCTGGGTAGTAACTCCGGGAGACTTCTTCAATGCTGATCGTCGACACAATTTTGAAGCCAGACAGGTTTGGCGGTATTGGACTTTTCTCCGCGACTCGTTTGCCCAAAGGTTCGTTGATCTGGATTCACAACCCAATCGTTGACATCACGGTGACGCCTGAACAATACGAAGCCCTAGCTCCAACATTCCAAGCGCTACTTGATAAGCATGCCTATCCAAGAGACTACAAGGCTTACGATGGTGTTATCGAGTACAATGCTGACAATGCCCGCTTCATGAACCACAGCAGCCGCCCAAACACATACCAAGACGACCGCCGAGTTTTCACAGCCCGTGACGTACAACCCGGTGAAGAACTGACCTGCAATTACTTATTTTTCGATCCACGGTGTGACGTATCGTGGAATGAAGAACCATCCATGAATCTTGATGCCCCAACGGGCTAGGCGACGGTGGATTCAAGTTCGCGGTCTGACGACTTGATCCGTTGGCGAATTACGCCGGCAAGACTTTCGGCAACTCGTTGTGGCCATCGACCGACTCGGCCAATTTTCTAGCTGCCTTACCGAGCAAGAAGATTTTGCGAGCGGAGCCTTGTTCGACAGACATCCCTTGGCGCGCAGAGCTCCTTGGCGCACCGTCGCGGGAGCGCTTTCGATGAGGTATCTCCTCGAGGCGGACTTCATTGCATCTCTAGAGCTTACCCAACGCCGGATCTCCGCGGATGTGCCCGTTCTCGCACTGACTTTTGAGTCTTGATCCTCGATATTTCCTGAGATGGCCCGGGCACCGATCCTGATATTACCTTTAGGATAGGCCGATTGTGCCGCTTGATGTCAGAGTAGCAGATGTGCTGTTACAAACGCACTTGATGAGGGCTTATCGCGGCTCGATCTTTGCGCCTCCGATTTAGCTTCGCGCAATGCAGAGAGCATCCGTCCCATCTGGTCACGATCCTACATACTGCCATATCAGGACCTGTTTAGATAAGAGATCAGCGACTATCGTGTGATCGATTTCGTCGGCCGAGGTCCATCCGATCTTGCCGATCAACTAGCATTACGCGCTCAAGGATGCCGCGAGGGACGAAAGCCGCAAGACAATGGGCGCGTCGATCCTAAAGCGGTCCGAGCACGACTCCTAGCTTCCTGGCGTACTCACGCTCCCAAAAACTAGGGTCCAGACTCAATTGAGCCAATATGCGACGAGAGCGGCGAGATGAACAGCGGCCAAAAAATTACGGGCGAGC
>NZ_JADFUE010000128.1:0-7241 GCF_054967145.1 Bradyrhizobium sp. UFLA06-24 | reverse complement strand
GTGATCGACGCGCGCGGTGTTGAACGAGGACGAGCGCCGCTTGATGCCGTGCACGACATAGCCGAGCGACAGCAAATATTCGGCGAGATAGGCGCCGTCCTGACCGGTCACGCCGGTGATGAGAGCGACACGCCCCTTTGAGTTGCGAACCGTCATGGTCTTCCTTAGTTGCACCGGAAAGAGCTGCACTCTGAGAAATCATTGCGAAGCCGCTTCTCGAAAAGATCGATATGCGGATGCGCGCTCCATCGCAATTAAAGGATACGCTCGGCAAGCCAAGTCATACACCGGACTCAGGAAAACACACCATATACATTGATTTAGGTGGACTGAATGATGCCGGCGCATGAGCTTCAAAGATGAAAGTCGAGCGAACCCTCGCAACGGCGACGATCCCAAGCAGGCGGGATGGATGGTGGGCCCTGTTAGACGCGCTCGGGGGCGCTTTGCCTCCTCGCGATATTTCTGGGGTCCTTATCTTTCCACGCGCGCAGGTATGTTTTCCGTTTGGTCCCTCATGGCGCGGAAGAGTGACGTGGTGAGACTTCCGACTAGAAGACGCAGCCTTCGCGGCTCATAATCAGCGCCGCTTTGCTAATTGCGGGTAGGCAATGGACGGCCTGATGCAAAACAGAATGAGAAAGAAAGGCAAACGTTGGTATAGACTTTGTAACGTTTCGATATCGAAATCTTACGTTCGTACAATGGAGCTTTGATGCCAGTCCTCTAACTTGACCGGGCATAAGTTGCCTCTGTCCAATCATGAAAAGTCTCTTAAACCCTCATCGCAAGTGTGTTTCCAGCAAGTCGGGAGCAGCTGCGCAAAGAGATGAGCAGGGACTATGCGGAACGTGGGCAGATCTCATCTTTCTGTCTGAAATGGAGCGAAGCCCAGACGAAGCGTCACTCGCCCGGGAGAATGATTAGTGAGACGCGAGGACTCAGTTGTTGCCATATTGACCGTGCCCGGCAAGCTGGCATCGCTTCTCGCTTCTTCTGAGAACACAAACTGCGTCCTGAAATGGCTCCTCGGTGAGAGTGAGCCAAGCAAGATAACCTGCTTCACCGTAGGATAATTGGCTTTCCGTTCTGTTCGAATGCCCTCAATCTATGGAGCGAGACTATTTGATACATCTTGGCAGCGGCTTGTTGCGCCGGCGACAGTTAGTGAGGCCGTCGAGCGAGCCTGTTTGGGCGGACTTGGATGCGCCGTGCAGGCGCACTAGCGCATCTGATTCTGCTTCAGGCAGTCACGCCAATGGCGATGGCATCGCAGTGTTTCTTCGATCGGCCAGCCAAAAGCGGAATCTAGCTGGGCGAAGCGATGATGGCCGGGAGATCTAAATGAGGCCAGAGAATGCGGCGGTGATAACGGCGCCCGCTGAAAATCCCGAACCTAAACCTGTTACCTTTGGGCAAACGAAGTTTGCGACGGTGCTCCTGTTGGAGGAACGTCAGACTTCTTGAAGCTGGGCTGCATGGATTGATATGTGTGGAATTGTTGGCATTTTGGGCCGTGGTCCGGTCGTTGATAAGTTGGTCGCGTCGCTCAGGCGATTGGAATATCGTGGCTACGATTCCGCGGGCCTCGCAACTCTCGAAGGAGTCCGGATCGAGCGCCGCCGCGCCGAAGGTAAGCTGAGGAACCTTGAGGAGCAGCTGCGCTATTGTCCGCCGTCGGGGCATGCTGGCATCGGTCACACCCGCTGGGCGACTCATGGAAAGCCGACCGAAAGCAATGCTCATCCGCATGCGACGGAGAATGTCGCGGTCGTTCATAACGGGATCATTGAGAATTTCCGCGAGCTGCGAGCCGAGTTGGAGCGGAATGGAGCCGGCTTTAACTCGGAGACGGACACCGAGGTAGTGGCGCATCTCGTCGATTCCTATCTCAAGAATGGCTACTCGCCGCAGGATGCGGTACAGGCGTCACTGCCGCGACTGCGTGGTGCCTTCGCGTTGGCATTCCTTTTCAAAGCGAACGACGATCTTTTGATCGGTGCTTGCAAGGGCTCGCCGCTCGCGATCGGACATGGTCGCGGCGAAGTGTATCTAGGCTCGGACGCAATTGCGCTCGCACCTTTGACCGACACCGTCACCTACCTTGAAGACGGCGACTGGGCCGTGCTTACGCGCGCAACGTGCGTGATTTATGGTGCAGACGGCTCTATCGTCCAGCGGGAAACATCAAAATCTGGCGTATCAGCGCTCCTTGTGGACAAAGCGAATTACCGCCACTTCATGGCCAAAGAAATTCACGAGCAGCCGACAGTGGCCGGCAAGACATTGGCGCATTATCTCGATGTTGCGGCCAAACGCGTCGCCCTGCCGCTCGCGTTGCCCTTCGACTTTAATTGCATTCAGCGCATTTCAATTACTGCGTGCGGCACGGCTAGCTACGCTGGGCACATCGCCAAATACTGGTTCGAGAGGCTCGCGCGTTTGCCTTGCGACGTCGATGTAGCCTCTGAATTCCGCTACAGGGAGGCGCCTTTGCGCCGAGGCGATCTCGCAATAGTCATCTCGCAATCGGGCGAAACCGCTGACACATTAGCTGCCTTGCGATACGCCAAGGGCAAGGGCTTGCATACGATATCTGTGGTTAATGTACCGACGTCGACGATTGCGCGCGAGAGCGAATCCGTTTTGCCTACCCTGGCAGGGCCAGAAATCGGCGTCGCTTCCACCAAGGCATTTATCTGCCAGCTGATGGTATTGGGGGTGCTTGCCGTCAGAGCAGCTAAGGAGCGGGGTAAGCTGTCTGAAATCGATGAATCGCAGCTCGTGCGCGAGCTCATTGAGGTGCCGCGATTGATTGCTGCGGCCCTGTTGGTCGAGCCCCAGATTGAGAAGCTCGCGCGTTATATCGCCGGCGCGAGGACAGTACTCTATCTCGGTCGTGGCACATCGGCCCCCTTGGCCTTGGAGGGCGCGCTCAAGTTGAAGGAAATTTCCTATATCCACTCAGAGGGCTACGCCGCCGGCGAGCTCAAGCACGGCCCGATCGCACTGATCGATGAGGCTGTGCCTGTGGTGGTGATCGCGCCTTACGACGAGGTCTTCGAGAAGACCGTCTCTAACATGCAAGAGGTGGCCGCTCGGGGCGGCAAGATCATCCTGATCACCGATGCGAAGGGTGCGTCTGAAGCGATGGTAGACACGCTCCTGACCATCGTGCTGCCGGCAATGGTCGCAAGCTTTACGCCGCTGGTCTATGCCATTCCGGTCCAGCTCTTGGCTTACCATACCGCGGTCGCAAGGGGGGCGGACGTGGATCAGCCGCGTAATCTTGCAAAATCGGTCACGGTGGAATGAGGCTGGAGAAGTTAGTATCAAAGCATTGAGGTCTCGGCCTCGAGCCATTCGGCGCGGGTTTGGTGGCCTAGGTTCTGCGGGGACGGAATCCGACAAGTTCACAATCCGGGTCGCTCGTAGCTGTCGTGCGGTTTTGGTGAACTTAGCTGATGCTGCCATCAGCCTCGTATAGCAGAATCGACTAGCCTAGGGGCGATCCGGGATGTTGCACGACTGGGACGGCGTTCATCACGCCCGTCCACAGCCCTGTTGCCCTGGTCGCCATCGACCGGAACAGGTGGTCGTCATCGATCGGAAATGGTGGTCGCCATCAATCGGATTCACTGGTCGCCATGCCCCGGAGCGCGCAGCCTGACTTCGACGGCTCTGTACTTCGAGCGCTGTTTATTGAAACGAATACCGAAAGTCACGCGCGTGCCGGACACCAGATCAGCCCCTGCGCAGCCGCGAAGGTCCGATATGTGCACGAACAAATCCTTGCCGTCGCCATAGTCAGGCCGAATGAACCCCCAGCCCTTTTCAACGCTGTACGACACTACTGTTCCGGTGCGCATGTTTGTTCCACGGTCTTGCGGCTCGATATCGCCGCCTACTACTCCGGAGCTGCGGGTGCACTTTCCGTTCCTAACTCGGCGGCGACGAGCGCGAGCGAAGATGAGCGCCACCACTTGAAACATCCTGACTCACCTCGCCTCACAGCAAACCGGCGGGGCGGACCAGGCGCTAGAAGCGACGAGCCCGCCCCTAACATTACCGCATCTGGAGACTCGGTGATGCTGCCCAGGACCGAGCAAGGGTCGTGCCGAATCGAGAATCGGAGATTCTGCAGGCGCTTCGTGGCGGGCTACAGGGTCAAGGTGTTCGCTTTGGTCTGAAAACTGATGGCCGACGGGGGCACTGTCCGTCCCAGTTGGTCCCGCCGAACTTCGGACTGCAGGCTCACGCTCGCGCCGCCAAATTGCCCCGACAACGTGCTGCCCATCACGGCCCAGCGCATTCTCTTGCACGCCCGGCCTGTACGCGATGGCGGCATTCATCCGACCTGCTAAGCACACAGAAATTTCGCTGGCGTATTGAACAGCAGGCAAGCGGGCCTTTTAATCGATCGTCTCCCTTCGGACGCGCACCCGTTCTCCAACACGCCGTGCGCGATTGAGGCTCGAAAACTACGCAATCACGAGCTCGACCATCTCCATCTCAGAATCACTGAGCCTCACGAGGAGGAGCATTCGCATGGGTAGTCGAGCAAGTAGCGAAGCTGGACTGGGGTGATTGTCAGGCTTGCCAAAGGTGCGTTCACCTCGGAGGTAATAGAGCGCCATCGACCCTATTTCACGCTTGGCGAATTGCTCAGCTAGCCGCAGATGACGGCCCGCTCTAAATGATCTTATCTCTCAGCCTTTGCTGAACGATTTCGACCAGAACTGCTCCGCGAAATCCAGATGGCACTTCATCACGTCCGAGGGAGTTTTGGAATTGGCAAGATTCTTCAGAAGATTGACCTGAGCGTGCAGAGAGGAAGCAGCCAGCTTTGACCCGTCCTTCAACGCCGCAGCGAACAGGTCTGTTGTCTCTTCGAGGGATTTTTTCCATTCCGGAGACGCAAATGAATGGCTTGATGCAGCCCTCGCTGATTCTCCAACATCGTGCGTGGTGCCTCCCGCTTCAGAGGCTGAAGCCTGGGCGGCCCGTTCGGGCTCTGGATGGGTCTTCCGTTCGCGTTTCTCGTATTCGGGACTTCTCGCGGTCATTCAACGTCTCTCCGTCTAAACAGGATCGCAGCTCGCTGCGTGGTCTAGATCCGACCAAGAGCTTCGGAAAGTACCACAACCGGCAACATGTCGAACCTATCTCATTTGGTAGCACTTGCTCATCGGGATTGCTTAAGCGGATATCCGCACCATTTGCGGGGTATGCGAACGACCGCGAGATTTGACTGAGAATTTCCTGCACGGCATGAAGAAAGTTGGTGGCAAGGAAGTCGAGAAGGACCGCGTTCTAACACTCGACGAACTGAAGCCTTCTTTGCGATCCTCAACGATGAGGAAGCGGGCATCACGGATGGAACGCGCTTGGCGCTGAAAGTCCGTATTGCTGACAGCCCAGCGCCGGGGCGAAGTCGCGAGCATGATGCGTTCCGAGCTTCACGGCCTACACGGGGAAAAGCCCCACTGGATCATTCCCGCTGTACGGACGAAGAACAAGAAAGCGGAGCACACAGTCCCGCTCTTCCCGACTGCCGTCAAGTTGATCGAGGCGGCCTTGGAGATCGGCAAGCCAGAGAAGGGAGAGGACCAAGGCAACAGACCCGTCGTTGCCAGTCGCTTCGAAAGCGTTGGGGTGCTTGCGAGCCACTGTATGAGCCAGGCTGTGCGGCGCTTGTTGGAAGACAATGAGCTGGTAGCCTTTACGCCCCATGACCTCAGGCGTACAGCCGCGACCATCGTTCATGCGTCTATGCGCGATGGCATATGTTCGAAGAGAAGCGAGAAGCGATTCCAGCGGATTGAAAAGCATTTAATCACAATCACCGGTTAGCAAACTTCTGCGACACTTCAGCTCCCCTCTCGTCTGTATCGAGCCAGTGCTGTCCGCTCCTCTGCGCTAATGCCCATGAATGTTACGCCGTTGTACCCGCCGTTTGAAAGGGCAGATCGCACGTCATCCGTCGAAGCGCCGATATCGTAAGCGATGTTAGCGAACATATATTGCTGGGTGTCGCTCTCATTGTTCGCGATCTGGGTATTAAGGTGATTGGCGGCGCGATGCGCAACCGCGTTATAAACCCGCTTTTTTTGCGCTGCAACTTTCGGTTCACGCCACTGTAGTATCTGAGTTTTGGTTTGACGGGGAACCGAATCATGATCAGGCACCAAACACGCCAGCGCCCACGAGACGCCCTCTAGAAGAGCGCGTATGCGTGCAGCGATCTTGCCTGCCTCCTTCGGCCCAGGTTGAGTTTCACGCTATCGAGTATGCCCAACACTGCCTGAGCCTCCTCGGCATCAAACGTCGCGACTTGGCGATCTGCCGGGCTCAAAGACTGATCGGCGGCCCGGGCCTGATTGGCTGCAAGCACCTCAAGCGCTTGCGACCGCAGGGCTGTGATCTGCCGAAGATTTCGAGTGTTGATTGTCACCGCCCATTCGGACCCACAGTAGATAGCTGCACGTGACTCGGCGCTTTGACGTGAACCGAGGAAGCGCTGTCCCTACCACTCACCGCTAACTTCACCATGGTCAGCCCAAGCAGCGGAAGAAGCTAACCGGGATGCATATTCGGCGAACGCCCCTATCACAACTACCAGGATTGGTCGTAGCCAGCGCTTGGCGATCAGTTGTGATCTTAGGCAGTATGGCCGCGCCACTAGCGGCGAACCGGCTGCGTCGACAAGAGAATGCACAAGCGCATCGCGCTCTCATCCTGATTGTCGCGCTATAGGAGTTCGTCTCGATACGCTCAACGAAGCCGTCAACAGTTCCGAACTGAAGCTGACAGGCAACGATTTCCACAAGCTGGCCGGAAAGTCCGTGCGCTACACGATTCACATCAATGGCCCGTGGTGCATCACATTCGAGTTTGAAGGAGGCGATGCATTCAAGGTTGACTTTGACCAGTACCACTGAACGCAGAATACCGAATAAGCCATGAGGGCTCCGACATGCTGGAGAGCATCAATGGCAGAGCAGAAGGCTAAGCGCGATCCTAACCGCTGCCCGTCTCATCCGGGCGCCGTCCTTGATGAAATTCTACAGTACATCAGGAAGTCTAAGACCGAGATTGCAGAAGCGCTGGGATTCCAGGCAGCATCTGCACGACATCCTCGCGGAGAAGAAGCCGGTCAGTCCGAACGTGGCCGCCCGGATTGGAAAGCCGGTCGGCAACGGCCCGGCCATCTAGCTTCGTTTGCAGGCAGCCCCCGATGC
>NZ_JADFUE010000127.1:0-7334 GCF_054967145.1 Bradyrhizobium sp. UFLA06-24 | reverse complement strand
TCAAGATACCCACCGGTGCGCCGTAAAACTGCAGATTGCGTTTTGGCGACGATGTCCGAACCGCCCCTCTATGGGAGTCACTCATTTTTCAAACTGGTCCTTCCATTCACTGAAGTTGATAAATCACAATCCCGACGGATAGGCTTTCGATAAAGCCGCACTTCTTGCGTCGCACATGCGAGGAATTCCCACCTTTAGCGGTTTACCAGGCCGGATCTCAGCTCCAAGCCATCGACAACGGTCTGCTTGGACACCAGGTCACCGCTGTGCAGCCCTTCACCGACCTGCGTCTTGAATTCGGGGCGCAAGTAGGGGCTCAGCGTCGACCTTGATGCTTGCCTCGGACTTCTTCACTTCAGCCGCTCCCATCTGCAAATCCAATTTCATTCCGATAGCGCTCTTGAGATGTGTTCTGGCCGAAGATGCTAAAGGCGATTTCGCTACTGAAAGCTGAGGAATTCGAACATGATTGCCGGATTTCAACGAAAAGGGCGCACTGTTCGCTGGAGTTCGGCGATACCAATTCCTGCCCGGCGGTTTCGCCCTCCCCGAAAGCGGCAACCCGCTTCTTTCCGCAGAGTTGCACTGCGCGTCAGGTCAAAGGAAGCCGGCCGATATAATCTCTCCAAAGCGAAGATGTGCGCGCCACCCTTTTTGAATACACAGGCGACCTGTTCTTCCGCTTACTCCAGGGATGCCTGTCGAGCTGCGACCCTGATCTTGGTCTTTCCGGCAATCGAGAACTAGGTAATTTGAACGAATCGGTGCGAGGAGCTGACCGCCTCTCGCGCGGTACCCGCTGAATTTGGTCAAAAGCGTCCTCGGGGCGCAGGATTTTGGCGTACCAGACCGCTCCTTTGCACATTGTGCGCATTCGAGCCCGATTACATTTGAAAAAGCTGAATGCTAATTCCACGAGGAGCGCGCGTGATGGTTGCCGTTGTTCACCAAGATCGCACCAATATGACTGACGCCGAATGGCAAATCCGCTGCGACCTTGCTGCGCTATACCGGATCTGCGACCTTTACGGCTGGACCGATACGATCAACTCCCATCTATCGGCACGTATTCCCGGTGAACCGAACTGCTTCCTGATCAACAATTACGGCGATTTGTTCGGCGAGGTCACCGCATCCAGCTTGGTGAAGATGGACACCGACGGCAAAGTATATGCCAAAAACGGGGCCTTCAACGACGCGGGCTTTATCATTCACGCTGGCATCTACAGGGCCAAGACCGATGTCAATTGCGTGATGCACACTCACGTACGCGCGGGCGCCGGCATTTCTGTCCTGAAGCATGGCCTCAGGCCAATCAGTCAAGACGCGCTCGAAGTCTACGACGAGGTCACCTATCACGAGTATGGCTCGCTCGGCTCATATAACGAGGGCGATGCGCTAGGCGTAACCTGCCAAAAGGGCGAATGCCTCATATTGCGCAACCATGGCCTGCTCACCATCGGCGCAACGCCTCAGGCCGCACTCCAGCGCATGTACGCCCTGGTACGTGCCTGCGAGATCGAAGTGATCGCCCGCACCTTGGACGAGCCGCCGACGCCGATCGATCCCGAGGTGGTGAAAGACTATGCCAAGCGCAACAAGCCGAAGCGTGCCTTGCCCGAATTCGGAATCAAGGAATGGCGGGCTGCGGTCCGCCAAATCGAAGGCCGCAGCACGGATTGGCGGCAGTAAGCTCGGCATGGGCCTTCGAGTTAGAGCCTCAGCACGCGCGCAACTCAAGCCAAGTGCGATTGGCGAAGCGCGCGCATGCTTTGTCAGCCAGCTGGCTGGATTGCTCCGACATAAATGGCGCTCGTCGAGGACTTCCATTGCGCCAAGCGAGCGAAAGACCGGCGAATATTATCGATCGACGCTGGCGTTGCCGTTGATCGGGGCGCCGCCTCAAACCAGCAGCTCACCCTTGGGTTAACCCGGTGGCCTGCCCTGAAGCAGCCCACATGACTTGCGTGACACGAGCGTTTACCGAAGGTCGCCGCAAGGTCCTCACTTGTTTTCAAGTGCGGTATGTGCGCAGGAATCCTGCGTGGCTGGGCCGCTAGCTCTATTCTTTCTTCGTTTCTACATCGGTGTTGGATGAGAATCCATGCAGCAAACCGCTAAGGTTCCTTTGTGGGGATCGCAGGCTGACGGTCGCCAGGCTGCACAGCTGGCGACCCGATGATTGCGCTCGCAACGCTCGTTTGGCCTTGCAAGGAGGGACCTAATGACCAAGCAGAACACCAACGGCGCTTCAAGCGCCAGCATGACCCGGCGATTGATCCTACAAGCAACGGCAAGTTCGCTAGCCATGCCGCTTGTCACGAAGTCCACGCTCGCCTGGGCAGAGGAAAAGCTCGCCGGCAGTGGGGAAGTCGTCGTTCAGACATTTGGCGGCTCCTACACTGAGGGCTTTCGACGATACGTCCATGATCCATTCACCAAGGCGACCGGAATAAAGGTCGTCGACGTGGTCGCTGATATCGCTGACCCGCAGGTCATGGCGATGTCCCGGGCCGGCCGGGTCGATTGGGACATCGCCCAGGTTTCGATCGTGAGCTATCTCGGGATGCATGCAACCGGAATGTTCGTGCCGATCGACTACAAACTTTGGGATCAAGAGTCGCTCAAAGGCGTCCCTCCGAGCGCTCGTCTCGAGGCTGGCGCCCTGCTTTACTCCACCGCGACGGTTCTCGCCTACGACGAGCGCGCTTTCCCGCAAGGTGGCCCGAAAAACTGGTTTGATTTTTGGGACGTCAAGAAATTTCCTGGGCCGCGGGGACTGAGCGTCATCAACCCCTGGCGTACGTTGACATTTGCGCTTGTCGCAGCCGGGGTCGCACCAAACAACATTTGGCCGCTGACCGATGACAAACTCGATCGCGCATTCGAAAAGCTAAACGAGATCAAGCCCCACATCACAAAGTGGTGGAATGCTGGTGGTGAACCGACTCAACTGCTGATCAACCGAGAATACGCGATGACCAGCGTGTATGACGGCCGCGTGCTCAGCGCAATGAAGCAGGGCGCTCCGATCAAATTCATCTGGGACGGTGCTGATCTGGCGGGGAGCACCGTCGGTGTGATCCTCAAGGGCTCACCAAACACCGGGAATGCGCAAAAATTTATCGCATTCATGAATCGCGCTCAGATTGCTGCCGGCGTTACTCAGGGCACCGGCTACTCAGCGCCGAATAGCCATCAGCTTGAACATCTACCGGCCGACCTCATTCCCCTGCTTAGCGTCAATCCGGAGAATGCTGCGAAGACCATCATCGAAGACTCCAATTGGCTGGCTGCCAAACGCGCCGATGGCAAGTCGAATTCTGATTACATCCAAGAGCGATGGTTGAAGTGGCGGACGGCATAAGTGCCATAACATCAGCGGCCGACGGAGCCCTCGTAGGCTCCGCCGGTTGCCATTGCGGCCGTGGAACTGCCAAAGCAGCGGAGCTCACAGCTAGTTCGGAGGGCACAGCCCTTGGCCGGATTCGAGTCTCTCTAACGCTCTTGCCTACTCCACTGACCTGCAGCGCCACTAAAGCGAGTCGACGTCGCGTTGATCGCCTTCATGTCGCGAGGCCTGGTATCTCTCGCCCGTAAAATGTTTTCTGAATGCCGGAGAACGGCTGCAGTATTGGGTCCAGGCGCGCAGCTTTCCTCGTGGAACGGCGTACCATCTTCTCGCGCGGCGAGCATTCTGACGGAAGATGCCTCTATCATTTCTCCACTCTGACACATCTTTCCAGCGTCGGCTGCGCCGTCAATCGAGCAGGAGCACTTCAATCAAAATAGGCCCACGCAAAGCATCATGCTCGCCCGCCAATGTAATTCGATGCGCTTAATTGCACCAATGTGCCCCGAAGCTTCATGCTTGTTGACGCAAATCAAGTCGCGTTTTCCTGAGTAGTTGCAACATACGTTTCCAACAACTTGGAAAATTCGTATGAATCGCATTCAGCGTAGTCGTGCTTGGGATGATTGCAGCGGCCGCGTACGCGATCTTGGTCCCCGCAGATCGTCTCGCGACCCATACGTCTTTGAATCCGCTGGCGGCCGCTATGAGCCTGCTGGGGATCACTCCGGCTGACGCCGGTGCCGCCGGGCTGGAGCTTGCGCTCATGCGCGGCGAAACGCGCTGCGAGGGTTGCAAGCTGAGGGTGGACTGCATTGATCGCCTCTCAAGGGCCTGGGGCCGCGCGTTGCCGCAAGGCTGCCCGAATGCATCGCTCTTCCATGAGATTGCCCGAAGGAGGCCACGGCGTCGAGGGGCGCTTTCCTGCGCGTAAAGATCTCGACATCATTTGTCTGCTTGGGCAAGGATACCCTCGCCAGTCATCGGACCCGGCCACCGGTTCAAAAGGTGGGCGAGCAAACCCGACCTATTCGGTCATGATTCAACTCGCTTCCGCCTGATCCGTGTTTGAGATCGCAGATGAACCAACCCTTGCGCGAGCCACACTTCACTGCAGAGTTTCGGCACCAAGGCAGCCCTTATTATGAGAATTCGGCTTCAGGTTGCGGCTACGCTCCCTCAATGAGATCGCAAAGCCCCCCCTATCTGGGAATCCTCAACCTCGAACGCGGCGATTTGCCGGACGCGCCTCCGCCGGAGGCATGGCCTGGGTCGCTGCTCAATCCGACTGCTACGTTCCATTTTCCCGTCCTCGCGGAAACCGTTGCCGGGGCTTGGGTTGAAAATGTTGTGCGCGGTGATCCTGCACTTGAACCGGCCTTCATCGCTGCGGCCCGGCGACTTGTGCACCGAGGCGCTGTCGCGATTACCTCGACTTGTGGCTTCTCTATCCGGCATCAGGCAGCCGTGGCCGCTTCAGTGAACGTACCTGTGGTTATGTCAAGCCTGCTCCTGTTACCAGCGTTGCTCCGGCAGTTCCCAGCGGCCGCCAAAATCGCCGTCCTCACCTATGATTCATCTCACTGTGGTGAAGACCTCCTCGGAGTTTATGATCCGAGAGAGCGGGCGCGAATCGTGGTAGGCGGCATCGAAGGCGGCAAGTTCTGGCATGACGAGATGAAGCAGCCGGCGCCACCAATCGACGTGGTCGGAATGGAGCAGGATGTCACGGGCTGCATCGCGCGGCTTCGAGCCAAGCATCCAGAGATCGTGGCTATCCTGTTCGAGTGCGCGGGCTTTCCGATGGTGGCAACGGCAATCCGCCAAATCGTGGATCTACCGGTCTACGACATTACTGATCTCTGCCGAATGACCATGGCGTCCGTCGGTGTCAGATAGCATCCCCGGCTCGGGTGGGGTCAAACGTTTGCCGATAATGGACGTTGACGACGAACGCGAGTGTCGTCCGCAGCAGAGCATCTCGTTGTAACCCACGTTGTTCTGGCTATGGCGCTTGCGGCGGCAAGAGGCTCCATTTTGGCTCGGCCGCGGCGCTCGCGCCTTCTGTGCGTGCGCCTCCGACCGCAGCCCTCCGGGGCATTCGTGCCAGACGTCGTTACGATGTAGGTGCTCGTCGGGCCTCGCAAGTAAGCGAGCCGACATATTGCGCGATCCGATGAGGCTGCAAGACTCACAAGATCACCACGTGTACACGGAACAGTACGCAAATACCTCGACCTTCGCGACCCGCAATACGGCGGCGCGATTCTGCGCGATCTGTGTGCTTTTTGCTGCTTATCTTCGATGTTTGCGCGCGGTTCGCTGCGAATCCGCTCTCCAGCAACCTATAGTGTTTTTCGAATATTGGGCTCGTACTTGAGCGATCCCGGCCGAAGCGACGCCCGTCGGCAAAAACGCCGCTGAACGGTCAATGAGTTTTGCGTCCCTTAAGAACGAATGTCATGACTAGGCGGACATCACTTCATCGTTCAGGCGACCCGGCCCGCCGTTCAATGATTAAGACGGCGACGAGTTCACTACCGCTGCCATTCGTCGTCCCACCCGCGCGGGCGCGCTCGGTCCACCTTATCGATGGCAGAATAACCATTACAATCCACATCAACGAGCATTGGCTGGCATGGCGAACTCAGTGACACAATCAACGGATGGCATTGCCGCGTCGACCGCGCCATTGGATGCATCATCCCCAAAAGATGCAGTAGAGGACGCCCTGGTAGGTCCCTCTGTCTTGGACGATGGGCGCGCAGAGCTAGATCCGCGGTCGTTTCGAACGAGTCTGGGACAATTCGGAACGGGCGTCACCGTGGTCGCCACGCAGATCGACGGACGGCTCGCGGGGACAACAATCGGCTCGTTTTCGTCTTTGTCGCTCAACCCTCCGCTTGTGCTTTGGTCCATCGCTCGCTCCTCGCGCAGCTTTTCGATGTTTGAGCGGGCGCGTCACTTCACGATCAATGTCCTCGCGGAAGACCAGATCGGAGTCTCGCAGCAATTTTCAAGTTCGACAGACGACAAATTTGCGGGGCTTCAATGGTTCAAAGGCAGCAATGGCTGTCCCGTACTGCCGGGAATTGTCGCCTTGTTCGAATGCGAGCAAGAAGCGACCTATGAGGGCGGCGATCACTTGATCATTATCGGACGAGTGCAGCGGTTCGTGCGCTATTCGGGCAAGCCGCTTTTGTTCGTTCAAAGCAAATATGCTGTCCCACAGATTCATCCACAATTGCAATCCGCGCCTGATGCGCCTGTCACACCAGCTCGCCCAGAATCTAGAGCGATGGCGGCATTGTCGAAACTACTCCTTGACGCAACCCGGCTCCAGGTTGGTCGCTTTGAGAAACACCGGCGCGCAGAAGGCGTCAACTATCTGCAGAGCCGGGTTTTGTGGGCGCTTTACGCCAATCCCGGCCAGGCCATCGGCGACCTGGCTCAGCAGATCTTTGCTGTGCCAGACGACTGCGCAGATGCGGTTGCGGAGTTAATCGAACGCGGCCTCCTCACTCAAGATCTCAAAGAGAGAGTCTCTCTGACAGAGGCTGGGCGCGACAAACGGAACGCGATTCAGGTGCGAGGCGATAGATACGAAGCGGAATGCCTTTCTGGATTCAGTCCAGAGCAAATTAGCGCCGTCCGCGAGTTTCTGGAGGCTTTCATCCGGAAATTCGAGGATGCCGACTCGGCGCTCTAGCCTGCTAGAGAGGCTACTTTGGTCTGGTGCGGCCCGTACCGAGAAGCCATGCCTCTTCCGTACTCAGGCAGGCCTAGATGGTTCTTGAGCGCAATTTGGTTCGGCATTGCAGGAATTGGACGACCGTCCACGACCGAGACCGCATGACAGGAATGGCCTCTACCTCATAGGGGTCACTATAAATGCAACTTACATAGGCTGGAGAGACAAATGGCAGACAAAAGGCAAATGCGCCTGGGCGCCTCGATTCGAGGCCTCGGCTACAACATTTCA
>NZ_JADFUE010000126.1:0-7500 GCF_054967145.1 Bradyrhizobium sp. UFLA06-24 | reverse complement strand
GCATCGTCGCGCAACTCGGACGGCGTCGGCGCATTCAGATCAACAAATGGCTCAAGACCAGCGTAGGTGTCTGAACGAGCCCCGGCAGGATGCGCCGGCGCAAAGTGAGCATCGTCGCGCAACTCGGACGGCGTCGGCGCATTCAGATCAACAAATGGCTCAAGACCAGCGTAGGTGTCTGAACGAGCCCTGGCAGGATGCGCCGGCGCAAAGTGAGCATCGTCGCGCAACTCGGACGGCGTCGGCGCATTCAGATCAACAAATGGCTCAAGACCAGCGTAGGTGTCTGAACGGGCCCTGGCAGGATGCGCTGGCGCAAAATGAGCATCGTCGCGCAACTCGGACGGCGTCGGCGCATTCAGATCAACAGATGGCTCAAGCCTGCCCTTAGCATGTGACGGGGGCCTGGATGGTGATGCTGGTTCGTGCAGCTGTTCACCCAACCAAACCCAAGCTCCCGCGCTTGGGCTTGCCGGCGTTGAGGGAAGATCCTGCGCCGAGCCGGGATGCCGATCGCCCCACGCGGCCGGCGAGCTCGGCTGCTCAGGGCCTGGCAGCCCCAGCTCTCGGTTCGCCTCGATGAGTTTTAAGTAGCTGCGAAGATGCGACAAATCGGGACGGTATCTTGCGCCTCCGGTCCGTTGGAACGCCAGCACATCGTTGTCCAGCGTTAACTGCTCCTTGCTAGAGCCGTTAAGTCGCCCGATGATGCTCCCTTTGCGATTCCCTTTAAGCCACGCACTCAGCGCGCGAAGACGTGTCGCCCGCTTTTGCGCAGACCCCTTATCCTTCGCAGTTTTAACATGTTTCAGAGCTTGGCTCAGCGCGCCCTCGATGAGGGGCGCATCTTCTGGATGAGGAACCAGGCGACGTGGGGCACCGAGGACGCGGGGTTCGGGAGCTTCGGCTTCTTCACCCCCACGCAAGAGCCGCCGGAGAACATCCAGGGCCGATGTAATGCGGTGCTGGGGGTCACGGCCCAATCTCCGGTACGCCGCAATTTCCTCATCCAGCGGTGTACCTTTTCGTAGCCGAGAAGCTACGGACCCCCCATGCTCTGCGTTGACCCAGCGAACAAATCTCCCAAGCCCGGAAACACTGTTATTGATGGCGCCTGGGGTGAGCTTGCGCCGCTTGGCGTCTACACGAAACCTCGCCAAGAGCTCCGCGTCTTCCCCCGAGAGCGGCTCGCCGATCAGCTCGTTTTGCGACAGCATCGGAGCCTGCATCTGCGATGGGGACGCCGCCAGTTGATGGGATGGCGTCTGCATCAGCTGCCGCTCAACGGCGACGCCCTGCGGATTGCTTAGCGTCTTCTGCCTCTTCGCTGATCTCAACTCCCCTATATCATGCTCATTGATGACGAGAACCTGCTCGCCTGGCCCGAGCGGGTTCCTGTGACGTTTATCCGTCAGTTCGTCGTCATGGTGGCGCCAGTTCAGGGACCCTGCAGCATCCAATGCCAGGCCATGCGGCGGTGAAACCCCATGGTCGGCGCGGGGCAAGTTCAAGTCACGAAAAGACCCTCCTGCATCCGCTGCTTGTTGATGGTGCGCAATTGTCTCGATAGGCGGCGAGGAGCTGGGTCCGTCCATCGTCTCCAAAAGCAGATCCTGCTGGTTCGCAGGCAGAGTCTCCGGCCAGCTGATAGCTCCGCTCGAGCTGTGCTGTGCAGTCGCGGCCCGGGTCCGGCTCGGCTCAGCGCGAACCGCGCCTTCGAAATCAGGAACGGGGCGAATATGAGGCCGGAGCTCGATCGCTCTAGCACCCGCCGGCGACCTCAGGAGATGAGCCAGTGCGGCCCCGGCTTTTCTGCGGCCACGGGGGTCCGCCTCCTTATACTGGCTGACATCATTATCCAGCGAGCCGTCGCCAAGTCGAGCAGCAATGCCGGGCTTATCGTTCTCACGGAGGTAATCACTGAAATCGATAAGAAGAGTTGCATACTTCCTGACGGTGTTGGCGGTGCCTGACGCTGCATCTTCCTTGTACCCTTTGATGAGATCCGCATCTTGGGAATAGGGATTCAGCTCAACCCGGCTTGCAATCGGCGCGATGCCGCCCGGCGATTGGGAGGCTCGAAGATGAACCAGTGGCGTAGCGATGGCCTGCCCCTCCTGCTTGCCGAACTCCAGGGCATCCTCGACCAGCGACTCTTCGGAAAGCCGGGCAGCAATGCCCGGCTTTCCGTTCTTTACGAGCCAATGCCCCAATCCGAGAAGACAACGTACATTGCGCCTGACGGTGCGCTCGGAGGCCCCAGCCTTGAAGAGTGCCGGCCCGAGCCCCTCAATAAGAGACGCATCGTCGGAATAAACAGGATCCATGCCGCTTCCTGCGAAAACCAAATTTGCATGGCCGAGCGGCAGCGCCGACGCATTCAGCGTCGTTCCACCGCCTTCACCGTGCGGAGCCGGCGTATATGGTTGCCCGCTCGCCCGCACGATGGGTCGCGCCTCAGATCGCGATGCATCCGCTTGATAGGCGCGGACCTGCATGAGCACGGGAGCGGACAGGACAGCGACCTCGCTCAGCTGCCGCTGAAAGGCCGCCGCCTCTGCCGACGAGTCGGCTGGAGAGGCATCTTGCGCGTCCACGCTATCCGTTTGTTGCCCCCCCCGATTCATTGAGACGAATTTCATGTGTACTCACTTTCGAAGATGAAGAGCCTGGAGCGCTGATCGCATGCGCCTGGACTTGAGACGACACATCGCCGGCATTTGACGGTTCAGCTGCCAAGCGAAAGGAAGTTGGGGTCACGACGCTCCCGATCGAATTTCAATCGGACCCTGTTGTCGATCTGTTCGAGGAAGCCCGCGCCGGCTTCGAGCTCATCGAGGATTTCCTCTCGGTGAGAAACGGTCCACTTGATCGTGTCACCACAGCGACGCTCTGGCGCGGGACACCCAGGTAACTACATCCCGAGGCGCGCGAACTGCATCGACGCGTGCTCCGCCTCGGGAAGGGGATGCCACGGCTGGCCGCCAGCTGCGGTGCGCAACAAGGACCTACAGAACGCCGGCGTGAGCTTGCCGCGGTGGATCACGACGTTCTCGCGCCCCGTCGCAGCTCGAGCGCTCTGCCAGTCCTGATTGTAGCCGCGCTGGTCATTTGACTTCACGTGGCAAGCGGCGAACCCGGCATCGCTCAGCGTTGCCAACTGCCTGGCATGTACCGGCCGCTTGGTATGGATGTGCACCCACATCGGGCTTGGCGTCGCGCCATTGCGCAGGGCCTTGGGCTGCAGCTTGATCTCGAACAGTGTCCCCGGATCATCCTTCAAGGCGCGCGGTGAATTCACAGCCGCCAACTCCCCGGCCGCTCGCAACTGTTCAAGATACTTCTGGGACGGAAACGCGTAGGTCTTCATGCAATCGATCGTGATCACCGCCTTTTGCGCCGTGAAAGAGTTTGCCTGTCCCTGCACCTCGGACAACATCGCCTTGAGCCGGGCTATTTTGTCGTGCACTTCCGGCACTTGCGCAGGCGTGAGTAGGACACGTCGGCGAGGCTCCTCCAGCGCGGCTACACTGGCCTCAATCTCGGAGGCCTGTGTCTGCAGGCGCTTAACGACGAGATCCACGGCGTGATCGGCGTCCTCGGGCTTCCCGTGGCGCGCTTGCGAGACCGCGCTTTGCTGAGCCGGCAGATCGAACTGCAAAAGTTCGTCCAATCGCTTGAGTAATCCGGTCAGTGCGTTCCTGGAGGGCGGAGCCTGCAATATCTCCAGGTGCCCGGTCGCCGACGATGACGCCCTCGCGAGTGCCGCCTCCTCCGCGCTCGCGAGTTTCTTCGTACCCAGATCCGAGAGTACGATCACCTTGACTGTCGGGGCCGTGGCAGCGTCGGGCGTGGCGAGCTGCGGCTCGCGCGGCCCGGCCGCCGAACTTCGCTCGCCTGCGGCCGGTGCGCGCTTGCCCTTCCCCTCCCTGCGGGCCGCGCCCCCCTCAACCACTACGGCAGTCCGGGCCGTCGGCTCAATCACGGCGGGCGTCTTTGGCTGCACGTCCAAAAGACGCGTGACGTCGTCCGCGGTGACCCATGCACCATCCGCGATCTGGCCCAACAGTTTTAATGGAAGGTCGGCATCCGTTCCGGCGTCCCTTAGCCTGGTAACGATTCCGTGCACCCCTGAGGCAAATTCCGAAAGCCGCTCCATGACTCCTTCCAGAACGGTGCAGTGGTCTGCGTCGAGTGCCGCTCCGTTGCTGCTCAGAACGGCTTCGGACGCCGAGTTAAATGCCGGAAAAACATCCTCGATAAAGGTCCCGAGCAGACGCACCCGCCCATCCTCACCCATGAGGGCGTCGCTTACAGCTGGTTCGAACGTGCTCGCCCGCGACTCAATTAGAAGCTGAGCAAGAGCAACCTGCGATTGCAGATACACGCACTTCGTATAAAGTGCCCAGCCGGTCTGCAGGCGTAGTGCGGCCTCTTCGGCCTGCCGCATCTCGGGCGTGGTGCTCGGCAAGTTGGCGGTGGCCGCGCAGACGGACTGCATCCGTTCCATGCGCAATGCCTTCTTTCCCCACCCCTCCATGCAGGCCTCGTAGTGCTTCGCCACGCTGGATACCGCTCGGCTCAGCTGGTCAGGCTGAGCGTTGGCAACTCGCATATTCTTGAGCAAGGCTGTTGCTTTCTTCCTGCTCTTCTCCAGGTCGCCGATAATCCAGGTGGCCACGATGTCGCATTCGTTTCCCGCAGCGATAGTTTCCTCGCGGAGTCGGCGAGCCCGACCGTCGGAAAGAAGCCCCCGCGCCATGTCCGGGGGGAGGCTCGCGTAATAGCCCAGAACTTCCGAGCCTGCCTTGACGACTTGATCGATCAGCTCTTGCGCCTCCGACGGGTTCGGGTTCCGGGCTCGTGTGGCTGCATTTTTAGAAGCATCAAGCCCCGCAAGCAGGCTGCGCATTTTTTGCTTCGCTGCCTTGATTCCGTCGCCACTTGAGGAAATCTGGACTGCCACCGCCGAAGCTGGTGGCAGGCTCACGAGCGGAGCCGTTCCATCTCGAGGCCCGGAGCGCATCCGCTCCACGACAGAGTCGAAAGATTGCCCGCCCTCCCCGGGGGCGGGACCGAGCTCCGGGCTCGAACTACTCGATCCCCATGCGCTGTCGGCTCCTGCGGGCCCAACGTGCGATTTACCAGCTCGGCCAATGCCTGTCATATTCCACCTCCGATAAAGTCGAGAGTGCGCAGCCAGTCTGCATAGACTGGCTGGCTGACGAGTAGCTGACGTAGGGCGCTTCTCCCCGATTCACAGGAAAACCCGGATCACCGTGGGGTGCAATTCCATCGCGCCTGGCGTGCTGCTGGAGGCAGCGGGGCATCGTCAACTTAATCGACCGCGAGCCGAAGGAGGCGCTTCTCAAAGGTTCGAGATTCGGCGATAGCGCTTGTCGCGGAGATCTCGCGCCAAGTCGCAAAGGCTCGCCCGCGCGAAGCACGACGGAAGTCGGCAGTGACGGCTCCAGAATAGGGGATGTGGAAAAGGTTCGCGACCTGATCGTGAACTGACAGAAACCGTTGAGCCTGACGGGACGATTTGAAACGCTCCATGATCCGCTCGCGCCGCCGCGTCGGCTGATGAGAATTCTCGGCCCAATTGTTGAGAGCTTTGTGCTGGCGATGTTCGACGTGAAAGCCCATCTTCGCCCTCGCAGCGCCGTACGAACGGAGCTTGTCCGTGATTGTCCGTCGTCAGATGGTCGTTCAGCCGCCGGCGGCATACAACGCGCCGGATTCGAGCGAATGGTGGCGGAGGTTTGCCTCGGCAGGGTTGGTGCGGTTTGCGCCCGCGAGGTCTCGCGCTTCGCCCGCAACAGCCGGGATTGGCAGCAACTCATCGAGATGTGCCGCGTGGTCGATACCGTTCTGGTCGATCAAGAGACCATCTATGCGCCAAGGCACGGCAACGACCGCCTGCTGCTCGGGCTCAAGGGCAGCCTCAACGAGTACGAGCTGGATCTGTTGCGCCAGCGCTCGCTCTCGGCCCGCTACGAGAAGGCGCGCCGGGGCGAGTTGGTTGTGACAGCGCCCGTCGGCTTCGTGAAGGCCGGCGACCGTTATGAGAAAGACCCGGATCGGCGTGTCCAGGAGGCGATCAAGCTGGTGTTCGACAAGGTCGAGGAACTGGGCAGCGCGCGACAGGCGCTCTGCTGGCTCCATGAGTACAATCTCGATCTGCCGGTGAAGCAGACCAACGGCGACACGGCCTGGCGGCGACCAAACTACTCTGCCATCCACCGGATCATTGAGAACCCGGTCTACGGCGGCGCCTATGCCTATGGTAAGACAGCTGTGGCGGCGGGATACAGCACCGCTGGCGTGAGCCTGAAGATCCGCCGCAAGGCGCGGAACGAATGGCTGACGCTGAAGCCCAACACTCACGAAGGGTATGTGAGCTGGGAGAAGTTCGAGGCGATTCGCACCATGGTCAGCAGCAATGTTCCCACCAGTCGGCATCACGGCGCGCCCAACCATGGTGACGCGTTGCTGGCCGGTCTGATCCGCTGCAAGCGCTGCGGTCGCAAGCTCACACTCCGGTACTCCGGCATGGAGAACCATATCCCGCGCTACAGCTGCAACCGTGCCTGGATGGATAATGGCTGGGCCCACTGCATCGCCTTCGGCGGACTGCGCGTCGATGACGCCATCGAAGAATCGCTGCTTGGAGTCGTCGGTCCGGGCGCTGTCGCCGCCGCAACCGCTGCCGCCAAGGGAGCCAGGGAACGGCGCGATCAGGTACGCGATGCTCTCAGTCGCGACCTCGAAGCGGCGCGCTATGCCGCCGACAGGGCTTTCCGGCAATACGATGCCGCTGATCCCGCGAACCGGCTGGTGGCCAGTGAGCTGGAAGCGCGCTGGAACAGGGCGCTCGCTCACGCGGCGGAGGTTGAGGCCAAGATCGCCATGCATGATGCGGCCACGCCCGCACCCCTTGCCGATCCAGTCTCGCTCGGCGTTCTGGCCTCGAACCTCAAAACGGTCTGGGATGCGCCGACGACGGATGCTCGCCTCAAGAAGCGCATTGTGCGCACCCTCATCCATGAGGTCGTGGCCGATATCGACGACGCGGCCTCGGAGATCGTTCTCATCGTCCATTGGGTGGGGGGCGCCCACAGCGAGTTGCGCTTGCCGAAGCGCCGGCGCGGACAGCGCAACAGCACCTCTGCCGATATCGTCCAGGCCGTGCGTCAACTGGTGCTGATCGCCAGCGACGATCTGATTGCCGGCCTCCTCAATCGCAACGGCCTCAAGACCGGCAACGGCAATCGCTGGACCCGCGAGCGCGTCACATCAATGCGCTCGAACTACCACATCCCGGTGTTCAAGCCCGCCGAGGACGCGATCGAGCCATGGCTCGGGGCTTGGCAACCTTGACCATCACGCTACTCAACAAAACAGGTTATCGAATCTAGTCCCCGGAATCAGAGCTGAGTGATACGGCGGCCTTTGAAACGGCGTTGACGGACCTTTTTCTTGGTCCAGACGAAGGGC
>NZ_JADFUE010000125.1:0-7951 GCF_054967145.1 Bradyrhizobium sp. UFLA06-24 | reverse complement strand
CGGCATCGAGGTCATCCAAGTGCCGGAAAACCACGCCGCCTGATCGCCTCGTCACCCAAAATCCCGCATAGCTCTTCCGGCGGACCCGATCCGGGTCGGTATCAAAAAGCTCGGCAAGGTGACCATATAGGCCAGCGGTTAATGGACCGGACAGGACAGAGCAGCCTGCGGGGGAGGACTGCCGAGACGGACGCCTCGGTCTCAAGCACATCGGTACAAAACTCTATAGGAGCTCTTTACCGATCAATCGGCTCAGAAATACAATCTGTTGCATGCCGCCTTATGCTCACCTCGGTGGATTTAACACTGGAAAAAATCGATGCATCAAAAGTGCGCTGTAGAAGTAAACCCGATCGGTCCGACGCGACAGCCGGCCCGCGAATCGGCCGAAGCCGAACACGCCCGCAAGACCTACAGCAAGCGAAGGAAGCCTTCTGGCGTTGATGACGCAACCAAAAGGAATTTTCACCATCTGCGGGTGATTTCCGAGAGGGTCTTTCCTTTCTTCTTGGCGGGTCGACAGATTTCTTCCGCTCTCACAGGGAAGTCGCGGGTGCGCAAAACACTTGGCGAGAAAAGTAGTCGCTGCGAAGGATGTGCTGGAGGCCAATCTTCATTGTCGCGGTTCCGCCACCCTCGATCCACATCCTTATTTCGAAGTGGCCATTCCACCGATGGGCTTGTGGAGATATGGAACAAGAACTCCTATGGGCGACTTCGACCTATGTCATTCTCGCGCACGTGCCTCGCGATGGTGTGTTCTCAACGGCGCTGGTGCGCGGATCCACCAAGCCCATACGCAACTCACTTTTTGCCCTTTGTCCTTCTTGGACAGCGACGAAGAGCGGATTGACGCTGAAGAATTGTAGCAACCAGACTGCTGATCGCGTGGGATACTCGATCAACTCGAGCGCTGGGGATCGCTATAACTTTGCAATAGGCGGCGAGTTGGTTGAAGTTCAAAGCTTTGTCAGTTCGCAGCTAAAAATCGAACTGAGTTCAAATGAGTCGCGTTTCGGAGCAACCGGTCGACCGCATCACAATTCCCCTCCTGCAGCGGTGGAAGCAGGACGGCCGGCGTCTAGTCATGACGACTGCCTACGACGCGGTTGCGGCGCCTATCCCGGATCCTTCCATCGATATCAGTCTCGTCGGTGACAGCGGGGGTAACGTCTGCCTTGGATTCGAAAACACGCCTCCAGTAAGTGTTGCGATGATGAACCATCACCTCGAAGCCGCCGTACGCAGCAAACCGCGTGCCTTGCTCGTCGCCGATATGTCCTTTCTTAGCTTCCACGTCAGCGTTGAGGAGACCATACGAAATGCTGGCGGATTTCTGCAGCGAGGAGCAGCTGCGGCGAGACTCGAGGGCGGTGGCAAAAGAATCGAGATGGTGCATGCCATTGTCGATTGCGAGATTCCCGTGATGGGTCATCTCGGTCTTATTCCGCAGAGCGTTAATGTCATGGGCGGCTTCAAAGTGCAGGGCCGCAAAGTGGATGAAGCGCTGCGTTTGCTCGATGATGCTCATCGTCTGCAGGAGGCCAGCTGTTTCGCTTTGGTATTGGAGGGCACTCCGGCTGAGCTTACTGCTCGAGTAAGCGATTCCTTGACAATACCGACGATCGGAATCGGCTCGGGCCCAGACTGTTCAGAGCAGGTGCTCTGTTTCATGACGTGCTGGGCCAAACCGAAGGTCATCGCCCCAAATTCGTTCCCGCCTATACGGAAGGCTTTCAGCAGTTCCATGATGCGCTTTCGCGCGGGGCAGCGGATGTCCGCCGTGGCGCGTTCCCCGGCCCGCAAGAGTCCTATCGGCTTCCCGAAGGCGTTGGGGAGGCAATTGCCAACTGGGCGCCATCCACCTCAAATTATCACGAGCGTCGCTGAACTTCGCCGCACTCTCGCAAAATCCCGCAGTGCCAATCAAAGGGCCGGATTGTGCCGACGGTGGGCTATCTCCACGATGGCCACCTGGCGCTGATCGCAGCGAGCCAAGCAAAATGCGATGTGACCGTCGTCAGCATCTTCGTTAACCCCACTCAGTTCGGAGCAAATGAAGATCTCAGCACCTATCTGCGCGACTTCTTGCGCGATGAAGAACTGTGCCGGGATCTGGTGTTGCGATCCTCTTCGCGCCCGATGCACAGGAAGTCTATCCGAGCAATTTCGAAACCTTTGTTGGACCTGGCGACCTCGCGAAACCTCTATGCGGCGCTTTCAGGCCCGGACATTTTCGCGGTGTGGCGACTGTCGTCTGCAAGTTGTTCAACATGGTGCAGCCCCACGTCGCTTTTTTGGCCAGAAGGATGTTCATTAATGCGTAGTCGTGCGTCGCATGGTGGTTGATCTCAATGTCCCGATCGAGATCGTCACCGTACCGACGGTTCGTGAAAAGGATGGGCCCGCCATGAGTAGTCGCAATCGCTATCTCAGCTAGGAAGCGCGCAGCAGGCCCTTGCAATCAACCAGGGGCTGCCCGCGGCGCTCGATGATTTTCGGTCTGGAGAGTGCAACGTACAAAAGCTGATTGCGGCTGCCAAGGCATTTGGAGGCGGTTGACACATTGCAGTATCTTGACTTATCGACGGTGACACGCCCAAAACCGCCGATAGTCCACTGCGACTCCCCGCGGCGCTATGTACGGCCGCCTACGTTGGCTCAACGCGTCGGATCGACAAAGTGGTATTGGCGTTGCCAACTCGGTAGCGCAAGGCGTGGACAAGCCAGAGCGCAGCTTATTGAGCTGACAGAAACGCTCAAAGCACTGTTCCGAGAGGCATATCGAACTGGCAGCAGAGGGCAAGCCCCGAGACGGCTTTGTTCGGCGAGTTAGCGAAGCGATAGCGGGCGCGCACTGAATATGCGGGGCTAAGAATTTGTGTTTAGCAACTCCGCAAGTCTTGCGACGGTGATCAGCGGCGAACTCGATAAACCTTGGTATAGTGCTTTGCAGCCGATGCTATATCACTCACTTACCTTTGTAGAGTTGAGTACCGGTCAGGTCGTTTGTAATTCCGATGTCGAAGTGCGAAGCCTGAACTAATGCCCGGCTAGAAGTCGTTGCGTTCTAATCAACTATTCTTGTCGGGCCTTTCGCCGATAAACGCAAAAAGGGCACGAGCTCTACAGCGGGGGCTCTAGCACAGTCGCCGCATTGCTGACCATTGCCTTAAAGTTGGTGGCAGATTTACATCCCAATCCCGAATACGAGTTGACATGACATTTACCGCGCTTTTCATCAAACGTCCGGTATTGTCAATCGTCGTGAGTTTCCTGATCTTGCTGATCGGCTTGCGCGCCGCGGTCCTACTGCCGATCCGGCAATATCCGAAGCTAACCAATACGGTCATCAATATCACGACTGCCTATCCTGGCGCCTCGGCCGACATGATCCAGGGGTTCATCACCACTCCCCTGGAGCAAGCAGTCGCGTCCGCCGAAGGCGTCGACTACATCAGTTCCTCGTCTATGCTTGGTGTCTCGACTATTCAAGTTTACATCAAGCTGAACTTCAATCCAAACGAAGCGCTCACGGAGGTGCTCTCCAAGGTCAACTCAGTCAAATACCTGATCCCGAAGGAATCAAACGATCCAGTCGTCACGAAGTCGAGCGGTCAGACGAATGCTGTCATGTATATCGCTTTCTCCAGCGATGAGCTAGCGGCCAGTGCGATCACCGACTACCTCACGCGCGTCGTGCAACCGGTTATCTCAACCGTCGACGGCGTTTCAGCGGCTGACATCCTAGGCGGCCAGAGTTTTGCGATGCGGCTATGGCTAGACCCTGCGAAAATGGCTGGGCATGGCATATCGCCGGCTGAAGTTTCGGCTGCAATCGCAGCTAACAACTTCCAGGCTGCGGCAGGCCAGACCAAGGGCTATTTCACTATCTCCGATGTCACAGCAAATACGGATTTGCGGAGTGTTGACGATTTCAAGCGTATGATTGTCAAGGCGAATGACGGTGGCTTTGTGCGCATGGAAGACATTGCGGTAGTCGAACTTGCCGCGCAGATGACGGACACTACCGTCACGATGAACGGCGACCACGCGGTCTTTGTCGGCGTGCAAGCGAGCCCGGAAGGCAATCCGCTAAACATAGTGCGAGGCGTTCGGGCGCTGTTTCCTGAAATGGAGCGTAACCTGCCGCCGCCGCTGAAGATGAAAGTGGCCTACGACTCATCCAAGTTTATTCAATCATCGATCGACGAAGTGAAGAAGACGCTCATTGAGGCCGTCGTGGTTGTGGTCGTCGTGATCTTTCTTTTCCTGGCCTCGCTGCGGTCCGTCATCATTCCTGTGGTTACTATTCCGTTGTCTCTCGTTGGTGTCTGCAGCATGATGCTGGCGCTGGGGTTCTCATTCAACCTCCTGACGCTCCTTGCGATGGTTCTCGCGATCGGCCTCGTGGTCGACGACGCAATCGTGGTGGTGGAGAATATTCATCGCCATTTAGAAGAAGGAGCGGCTCCGCTACAGGCTGCTACAAGGGGCGCGCGCGAGATCGTCGGTCCGGTTATCTCCATGACGATTACCTTGGCTGCGGTATATGCCCCGATCGGATTCCTTGGCGGCCTCACCGGTGGCCTGTTCCGCGAATTCGCGTTCACGCTGGCAGGAGCGGTGATCGTGTCCGGTGTGGTCGCTTTGACGCTGTCGCCCATGATGTGCTCTCTCTTCCTGAGGCGCGCCAAGGGGGGACGATTTGCAAGGCTTGTGAACCGCGGGTTCAGTGCCGTAACACGATGGTACGGCCGCAAGCTCGACCGTTCGCTCGACTATCGCCCAATTACCGGCCTATTTGCGCTGACCATGTTGGGACTTGTCGGCTTTCTCTATATGCATATTTCCAAGGAACTAGCGCCGGAGGAGGATCAAGGTATCATATTCGCGCTAACTAAGGCGCCGAAATACGCCAATATCGACTACCTCGACTATTATGGCACCAAGCTTGAAAGCGCGTTGAAAAAAGTTCCAGAGACTGACTTGAGCTTCGTGTTCAATGGCATTGGCGGCCAGCAGAGTGGCATGGCCGGCATGTTGCTCAAGCCTTGGGACGAACGCAAGCGATCATCGATTGTACTAAAGTCGCTTGTTCAGGCCGAGCTATCCAAAATCGAAGGCATCAACGCGTTTGCCTTTAGCTTGCCTCCGCTGCCGGGCGGTTCTGGTGGCCTACCAGTCCAGATGGTGATCAATTCGACTCTTGGCTTTCAATCCATCCACGAGCAGATGTCAAAGTTGAAGGATGCCGCGCAGAAGAGCGGCCTCTTCATGGTGAGCGACTCCGACCTCGAGTTCAACCAGCCGGTGGTACGAATCAAGGTTGATCGATCGAAGGCTAACGAGCTTGGCATCACCATGCAGATCGTCGGTAACGCGCTCGCCACCTTACTTGGGGGAAATTACGTCAACCGCTTCAATCTGCAGGGCCGCTCCTACGAGGTGATCCCGCAGGTGCCGCGAGAGGAACGGCTAGTGCCGCAATCAATCGGAAGCTATTATGTGAAGACTGCGACGGGATCGATGCTTCCGCTGTCTACCGTAGTCTCCACCGAGACTGCGACCGATCCGAATGCGCTCACCCACTACAACCAGCTCAACTGCGCGACCTTTCAGGCCGTGCCGATGCCCGGCGTCACGATCGAACAGGCCGTGGATTTCCTAGAAGCCGAGGCGAAGAAACTGCCCCCAGGCTTCAGTTACGACTTCCTGGCCGACGCCCGCCAGTACGTGCACGAGGGTAATCAATTGGCGATTACCTTTGCATTTGCCCTCATCATCATATTCTTAGTGCTTTCGGCGCAGTTCGAAAGTCTGCGCGATCCGCTCATCATCATGATCAGCGTGCCGATGGCAATGGTCGGCGCCTTGATTCCGCCGTTCCTCGGCTGGGCGACCATGAACATCTACACCCAGGTTGGACTGTTGACACTGGTCGGGTTGATTTCAAAGCACGGCATCCTAATGGTTGAGTTCGCCAATGAGCTGCAGTTCAAGGAGAGATTTGACCGTCGCTCGGCTATAGAGATGGCGGCGCGTGTCCGACTGCGCCCAATCTTAATGACCACGGCGGCAATGGTCACGGGCTTCATACCCTTGTTGACGGCAACCGGAGCTGGCGCCGCGAGCCGGTTCTCGATCGGACTCGTTCTCGCCGCTGGCATGTCTGCGGGCACGCTGATCACGCTATTCGTGCTCCCGGCGGTCTATGTCGCGATCGCGTCCGATCACCGTGGTAATGGGGGTGTCGTCCGCGCGAACCTCGCCGAGCGCGACTTCACCAGCGCTGCTGATGCCGAGGTAACAAAGCATGACCATCAAATCATCTAGGTTTGCTAGTGTGACGCGCGAAGGAGCTTAGGACCACTTCACGGTTCTTTACACATCGAGAACTTCGCGTGCTTGGTGCCAAACTGGGCGCATCTTTTCGGCGGTTAACAGTCGGAGATCCGCTGCTGCCGCCCCAGGTTAAAGCGGCGCCGGGTATTCACGGAGACCTGACGCCCAAGCTCGACCAAAGGAGAATCGGTGCTCTCTTGATCAAAAAGGAGGGCTGACAGATCATCGCAAGGCTCAGCCCCTTCGGAACATTGCTCGATATGATCTAGCCGGTGATGCAGGCTGCCTTGTCGAGAACGAGCAGATCACTCTGGAGCCGTCCGTCTCTCTCAGCGCAAAACACCCGGTATGCCAGCTGAATGCCTTCCGTGAGCGAGGTGGTGGCTCGCCAGCCGAGTCTGGACAGCCGACTAACATCCAGCAGCTTGCGCGGCGTTCCGTCCGGGCGCGACGTATCCAAGCTGATTTCACCGCGAAAGCCGACGGCGGCCGCGACCATCAGTGCTAAATCGGCGATGGTGATGTCCTCGCCGGTGCCGATATTGACCGGTTCCGGCGACGAATAGGTCTTCATCAGGTGCACGCAGGCATCCGCCATGTCGTCGACATAGAGGAACTCGCGCCGGGGCGTGCCGGTGCCCCACACGATGACGCGCTTCGCTCCCGAAACCTTCGCCTCGTGGAAGCGGCGGATCAGCGCGGCGACGACGTGGCTCAGCTCGGGGTGATAATTGTCGCCGGGGCCGTACAGATTGGTCGGCATCACGCTGATGAAGTCGCTGCCATACTGGCTGCGATAGGCCTCCGCCATCTTGATGCCGGCGATCTTGGCGATCGCATAGGGCTCGTTGGTCGGCTCCAGCGGACCGGTGAGCACGGAATCCTCGCGCAGCGGCTGCGGCGCCAGCTTCGGATAGATGCAGGACGAGCCCAGAAACATTAGCTTCTCGGCGCCGTTCTGATGCGCGGCCTGGATCACGTTCGCCGCAATCGCGATGTTGTCGTAGATGAACTCGGCGCGCAGCGTGTTGTTGGCGACGATGCCGCCGACCTTGGCCGCGGCGAGGAAGATCACTTGCGGCCGCGTCCTGGCGAACCAGTCGAACACGGCGGCCTGGTTGCAGAGATCGACCTCGCGCCGGTCGACCGTGACGAGCCGCACCTCCTCCCGTGCCAGCCGGCGCACCAGCGCGGCTCCGACCATGCCGCGATGGCCGGCGACGTAGACGCTCTTGCCCCTCAGCTCAAACGGTGCGTTTGCCACTGGCCGCATCCCGTTTTGTCTCCGCCAGATCGCTCGTCATCATCTCCTCGACGAGCTGGGCAAAGCTGCGCTTCGGCGTCCAGCCGAGCACCTCGCGCGCCTTGCTGGCGTCGCCGACGAGAAGATCGACCTCGGTCGGACGGAAATAGGTCGGATCGATCTTCACCACAATCTTGCCGCTCGTCTCGTCGACGCCGGTCTCCTCGACGCCCTTGCCGCGCCAGGCGATGCGACGGCCGACATGGGCAAAGGACAGCTCGACCATCTCGCGCACCGAGCGCATCTCGCCGGTGGCGAGCACGAAGTCGTCGGGTTTGTCGGCCTGCAGGATCTTGTGCATGC
>NZ_JADFUE010000124.1:0-8109 GCF_054967145.1 Bradyrhizobium sp. UFLA06-24 | reverse complement strand
GCGGGCTGCTCACGATCGTCTGAATTCAGTGCTCACGATCGCGCGAAATCGATGCTCACGATCCGTGAAATCCGCAGATGCTCCCGGTGCGGGTCTATCGAGGGCTGTAAAGGGTGGTTTGTTGCTGATCGCCAGCATGCCAGATCGAAGCCCTGGTTCATATTTTGAAAGTGAGAACGGATGGATTTCCCCTCGACCAAGCGGGTGCGTGAACAATCGGACAGCACGGGCCCGCAAGAGAGCTCACCCGCGGCTCCGTCCGCAGCCGCGGCGACCTTTGAGCGGCAATTGAGCGAGATCGGCAGTTCAGGTGAAGGTGATGGAGCAATGCCGGCCGCCTCGACGCCGCAGCCGGCTCAGTCAAAAGGGATTCTGAGAAGGCTCAGCAAAAGCCCCCTTTATTCCCAGGATGCTCCCCTTATTTTGGGGCTTGAGAAGGCCCTCATCAAGGGCGGGGCCGCCAAAGGCACCGCACGAAATAATCTATATTCTCTTCGCAGCTTTGGCCAGTGGCTCTTCGCAAATAACAAAGATCCCATTGCTGCTCGGCTCGACGACGAAGAGTCGCTGACCGTTGATGCGCGCGTGTTCGAAAAGCGTCCCGCGACACTCCTTAGGGCAATAGACCATCTCAGGACCTCGCGGTCGACGGGCGGAATCGTGCCGATCGCAGGCCGCACTGAGTTGCATCCTTATCCCCAGGACGCAGCTCTGATCGAAGGGTACAAAAACGACGCAGCGACAGATACCGGCAAGAAGGATGCAAGCAAGAATGCAACTGCTCTTCGCAGTTTCAGCGACTACCTGCGTGAAAACAGCAAGAAGGGCATTGCTGCTCGTCTTTCAGACGAGGCGTTGGATGGAGATGTCAAGAGCTATAAGAGGGCCCCCGGTGCTGATTCAAGGATCGGTGCCGCTCTGGCTCATCTCCGAAAATCGCAGGCGGGCGCTAAGGCGATGGAGCTCGAGCGCCATATTGATTCCGAAGACGCGGCCCTGAAGGAGTCGAGGCAGGTCGGCGACGCTGCTGCGCAGCACAGTTCGTTGCAGAAAGCTGGCAGTTGGCCAGAGGAATTGCTTCCTGCGGAAGGCCATGATCAGAATTTGCTTTTGGGTCCGATGGACGAACCCGGCCCGCCGTCCTCGGCGCCGCAACCGGCTCAGTCAACTGGGGTTGCGATAGGGCACAAGAAGCGGCCTCTTCATTCCGAGGATGTTCCCCTTATTGCGGGGTTTGAGGAGGCCCTCCGGAATGGGAGCGCCGCCGAACGCACCGTCCGAAACTATCTATCTTCTCTTCGCAGCTTTGGCCAGAGGCTCTACGCAAATAACAAAAAGAGCATTTTTGCTCGGCTCGACGACGAAGAGTCACTGACCGCTGATGCGCGCGAGTTGTTCGAAAAACGTCCCGCGACACTCCTTAGGGCAATAGACCATCTCAGGACCTCGCGGTTGACGGGCGGAATCGTGCCGATCGCAGGCCGCACTGAGTTGCATCCTTATCCCCAGGACGCAGCTCTCATCGAAGAGTACAAAAACGAAGCAGCGACAGATACCGGCAAGAAGGAAGAAGCCAGGAAGGATGCAACGGCTCTTCGCAGTTTCAGTGACTACCTGCGTGAAAACAACAAGAAGGGCATTGCTGGTCGGCTTTCAGGCAAGGCGCTGGATGGAGATGTCAAGAGCTATAAGAAGGACGCCGGTGCTGATTCGAGGATCGGTGCCGCTCTGGCTCATCTCCGAAAATCACAGGCGGGCCCTAAAGCGATGGAGCTCGAGCGCCATATTGATCCCGAAGACGCGGCCCTGATGGAGTCGAGACAGGTCGGCGACGCCGCTGCGCAGCACAGTGCGTGGCAGAAAGCTGGCAGTTGGCCAGAGGAATTGCTTCCTGCGGAAGGCCACGATCAGGATTTGGGCCGGATGGACGAACCCGGCCCGTCGTCCTCGGCGCCGCAGCCGGCTCAGTCAACTGGAATTTTGATAGGGCACGACAAGCAGCCTCTTCATACCGAGGATGCTCCCCTTATTTCGGGGCTTGAGGAGGCCCTCCGTAATGGGAACGCCGCCGAACGCACTGCCAGGGGCTATGTACGTACTCTTCTCAGCTTTGGCCACTGGCTCTTCGCAAATAACAAAGATCCCATTGCTGCTCGGCTCGACGACGAAAAGTCACTGACCGCTGATGCGCGCGAGTTCATCGGAAAGGGTAATCCCTTAAGGCTTCTTGCGGCGATAGTTCATCTCCGAACCTCGCAGTCGACGGGCGGAGTCGTGCGGATCGCAGGCCGCACTGAGTTGCATCCTTATCCCCAGGACGCGGCTCTCATCGAAGAGTACAAAAACGAAGCAGCGACAGATACCGGCAAGAAGGATGCAAGCAGGAAGGATGCAACTGCTCTTCGCAGTTTCAGCGACTACCTGCGTGACAACAACAGGCCGGGCATTGCTGCTGGGCTCGGCACGTCGTTTGATGGAGATGTCGAGAGCTATAGGAAGGTCGCCGGTGCTGATTCCAGGATTGGTGCCGCACTGGCTCGTCTCCGAAAATCGCAGGCCGGCGCTGAGGCGATGGAGCACGAGCGCCATATTGATCCCGAAGAGGCGGCCCTGAGGGAGTCGAGGCGGGTCGGCGACGCCGCTGCGCAGCACATTGCGTCGCAGAAGGGTGGCAGTTGGCCAGAGGAATTGCTTCCTGCGGAAGGCCATGATCAGGATTTGCTTTTGGGGCTGATGGATGAACCCGGCGCGTCGTCCTCGGCGCCGCAGTCAACTTGGATTGTGATAGGGAAGAGGAAGCAGCCTCTTTATTCCGTGGATGCTCCCCTTATTTCGGGGCTTGAGAGGGCCCTCATCAAGGGCGGGTTCAGCAAATCCGCTGCCGAGCAGCACGGAGGTTCTCTTCGTAGCTTTAGCCGTTGGCTTTTCGCAAAAGAAAAACCGAGCATTCGTGATCGGCTCGACAATAAGTCGCTGACCGATGGCGGTGAGGTGCTCGAGTTCACCGGAGAGGGTAATCCAAAGACACTCGTTCAGGCAATCGACTATCTCCGGACCTTGCGGTCGACGGGCGAAGTGCCGATCTCACGACGCGCTAAGCTGAATCCTCACCCCCAGAACGTGGCCTTTATCAATCCCGAAGACACGGTACTGATGGAGCCGAGGCGCGTCGACGCCGCCGCTGCGCAGCACAGCGCGTCGCAGGAAACTGGCCGTCGGCCAGAGGAGCTTCCCGCGGAAGGCCGCGATCAGGATTTGCTTTTGGGGCTGATGGACGAACCCCGCTCGTCGTCATCTCTCGAGCCAGCCGCGCGCCATGACCAGGCACCGGATCCCGGAGAGCCCGACCGCCAGCAGTCCCCGGACGAGCCGATGGCTGCGCTTGCCAGGAGCAACCGCCTGCCAAGCGAGGAGGTCCTCATCAACGATGAGCATGACACAGCTGAGTTGAGGCCAGCGAAGAGGCAGAGGACCCTAAACAATCCGCAAGGCGTTGCCGGCGAGCGGCAGCTGAGCGAGATCGCCAATTCAGGCGGCCAGCCGACACCGGCGCCTACCCATCAACAGGGTACGTCGTCATGGGAGACGCAGCCGATGCTGCTGCGGAGCGGCTACGAAGATGTCACGGCGCCGCATGCGGTCGCGACGTACGTCGGGGGCGCCGCTGCGCAGCACAGCGCGCGGCAGCGAGCTGTCAGTCGGCCATTGGTCCTCCCGGAAGGTTACGATCAGGATCTGCGCTTAATGGTGGAAGACGGCCCATCGTGGCCCGAGGTTCCTCCTGAGCAGGCGCAGGACATAGTCCAAGCTGGGCAGGAACCTGCCCGGCCGACCGTGGAAGCAGCGCCAACGCACTCTGCCAGGGCTCGCTCAAATACCTACGGCGGTATTGAGGTGTCGTTTAATCCGAATTCGCCCGCATCATTTGAGTTGCGTGACAATGCTTGCAGCCCGGCGCCTGGCTTTCCGCCGCCGTTTGCCGGGCCGGTACCGGGGCATCACCAGGGCGCTCAACAGCTCGGCTCGCCGCAGGGGCTTTCTCCGGTGTCCGCCCACTCGGACGATGACGCTTTGGCGTGGTTGAGCGAGGAGCTTGCGCGGCAGATGCAAGAACCGGCATCACCATCAACTGCCAGGGCTCAGGATCTCTATCGTGGATTTAAGGCACTGCTTGATCCGGATGTGGCCGAGTTGGATGACAGTGCTCACTTTGCGCCAGCGCCTTCTGCCAGGGCTCGCTCAGACACCTACGGCGGTCTTGAGGTATCGTTTAATCCGAATTCGCCCACATCATTTGAGTTGCGCGACAATGCTTGGAGCCGGGCGCCTGGCTTTCCGCCGCCGTTTGCCGGCCCGGTACCGGGGCATCACCAGGGCGCTCGACAGCTCGGCTCGCCGCAGGGGCTTTCTCCGGTGTCCGCCCACTCGGACGATGACGCTTTGGCGTGGTTGAGCGAGGAGCTTGCGCGGCAGATGCAAGAACCGGCATCACCATCAACTGCCAGGGCTCAGGATCTCTATCGTGGGTTTGGGGCACTGCTTGATCCGGATGCGGCCGAGTTGGATGACAGTGCTCACTTTGCGCCAGCGCCTTCTGCCAGGGCTCGTTCAGACACCTACGACGGTCTTCCATTGGTTGATCTGACCGCGCCCGCACCGTCCCCATTGCGCGACGATATCGTGCGGCGGTTTCCGATCACCTCCTCCGATGCTCAGATCGGGGCGTTGAAGCCGATAGCCTTGTCCCACAACCGCGGGCTGGTGCTCGAGCACACGGAATGGCTGGGCGACGAGCATATCCTCAGGGATTACCAGCTTCAGGAGCTGGATTTGCAGAGGAGCGATTCGGATCTCGCCGCCCGGACGCGGTTCGTAGATCCCCTCGAAGCGCTGCGGCTGCGCCTGGGCGCGGAGAGCGACGTGCTACGCGTATTCCATCGCATCGTCCATGATCGGCGTGATAACGATACAGCCGACTTCCTGTTGCTGCCAGTGAACGATGCCAGTGCTACGGACCGCGGCAGGCATTGGTCGCTGCTGTTCGTTGATCGCAGCAACCGGCAACGGCCTGTCGCCTATCACTACGATTCCTACGGGAGATACAACGAGACGCATGCAAGACAACTCGCAGAAAGGCTGAACCTCGCCCTGCAGCCCGCCGGCATGGCCCAGCAGCAGAACACTTATGATTGCGGCGTCTTTGTCGTGGACGGCACGCGGGAGCTGGTTAGGCAATTGGCGCAAGGACGGGAGCCAGACCAGCTGAACCTCAGCAACGTCGTTGCCAATCGGCAGGCACTGCAAGCGCGACTCAGGGGTTGATGTCGCCGTGGGCGGACCCTCGCGGCGCTTCTCTTTGAGCTTGAATGACGGCTGGAAGAAGTTCACCAGCAGGCGCGCCGCGGCGTAGAGACGTGCCATCACGCGGGCCGTCTCGCCCCCGTCGAAGCGCCCGTATCCGACGAGCCGCCGGACCACCGACAGCGCGATGCGGTTGTCGGCAAGGGCGAGCGCGCGACGCTGCGCTTCGGAAAGACCGGTCAGCTGACCGGCGCCTCGAGGAGACCGAGCTTTCGCGCGGCCAGGTATCGGCCTTCGCCCGCGATGATCGTGCCATCGCTGTCGACGAGCAGCGGGTACCGTCAAGTTAACGAATTGGAGCGGCCGAGGGGTAGACGACCGGCATGCCGACCGCCCGGGACCCTCTTTATCGCCGCCATCGCTTCCCATCGGAAGTGATCAGCTATGCCGTTTGGTTGTATTTCCGGTTTCCCAGCGGCTCATGAAGAAGCTCTTGAAATCCGCCGGCACGCCGCCGCGCGTGATGATCACGGACAAGCGTTCGCACGGCGCTGCGAGGGCGAAGATGGGCTTTTTCGTCGAACATCGCCAGCACAGAGCTCTCAACAATCGGGCTGAGAATTCTCATCAGCCGACGCGGCAACGCGGCGGATCATGAAGCGTTTCAAATCGTCCCGTCAGGCTCAACGGTTTCTGTCACTTCACGTTCCAGGCATCGTAAGTGGATCCGTAATCCCCGGGAAATTGACGAAACCTCAGACTCTCTCCTCAGCAGAGGTGTATCCGCGCCTGCGCTTGGCGCGCTCCAGCCGTCCGAATGCTTCGCCCGCTTCAGCGCTGGCATCGAAAGTCTGCACCATCGTCTGGCCGGTCGTGCCGATCCGGCCCCAGTCGCGGATCAGCGAGACCCCGCCGAACAAGGTCGGTTGGATCGAAAGCAAGTAAAACCGCCGCATGTTGCGGGTGGTGTCGATGCGGCGAAGGTGAAGCGGCCCTAGCTTAAGGTTCGGCATGCATGGATTCTCGCTTCCTGTGGAAGCGAGGTCCAATGCTTTCTATGAATCGATCAGGGCCAAACGATTCATTCTCTCGCTACATCAATTGCACCAGGCGGGTGTCTTCGGACTGTGGCGATGATGTGGAGGCTCCACGGCCCGATTTGAACCCCACCGTCTCGCGGCAAAACCGAGACCGCAGTCTGAACTGATCGAGAAGCTCACTGAATCGCGCCGGAGCTCGGTCCAAGCATTGTCGATCCAGCAGCCTCAGCAAGGTTTGAAAGCTGACTAGGTGACATCGGTGCAGCCGTTGAGCGATCGACGGAGCAATTGCGGACGAACGGGAAATCGAAGTCCGGACACGGGTGAATTATGGAATGACACCCGGGCACTTCTTTGCCGGTGCTGCTGCAGAGAATCAAGCGCGCGATGTGGTCGGACATCGCCGACCTGCGTCTGGCAGCCCGACCAACCTTATGGGGTGTTGAAGAAGCGCGCGGCCTCTTAAAGGCCGCATTCTCTGTGGTAGGGCAGTATCTGAAAGCGCGTATGGCCGCGCAACCTGAGGCGAGAGGAGGATTCCGATGTTCGAGGCTAAAGACTATCGCGTGTGCTGCCATCACTTTGTCACCCCGACCGACCGCGCCGTCTACCCGGCGCAAGAGCCCTTACTAACCTACTCTGAGGCCCTCCGGCAGGTGCAGACCGAGCAGGCCAAGGGCTACATGGTGGCCTGGGTCATCGATCGCACCGGAGCAGGCGCCACCAATGAGATTGGTGGTTCGAACGCATCGGTTCGACGTTGATCGTAAGCGCAGCTCTGGCCCTTGGATTGGCGCTTGACGTCTGTTTTGATTACGGTGTGAGCCGGCACGGCTTCCACTTTTCCGACAACGTTGACGCTGGCCTCAAGCGCCTGCCTGTCGTCGAACCACTTTTTAGAGCTTGATCACATGATCGCAGCCGCGCCGAAGATCGAAGAGGCTGCAATGCCGTTTCCACGCCGAGTCACAAGCAGAAGAAACTCAACCAGGACTCGCGCTGGTCAGCGTCATCAGAAACTGTGCACGCTCGACAGGACGATCGAGCCAGTGCGTCGAGGTCTATTCCTGCATAGGAGGACGCGGCGAGGCGGCGGGAAAGTTGGAAGGTTGGGATCCAGCAAGGTCCCGATTCGCGCGCTGTACCTCGGCGGTCCCAAACACGAGGACGCAGAGAGGTCTGTTTTGGGCGCGGGATTTTGGCTGGGACACGAGCCCGTCAGAGCGTTGCCGCCGCCGCTCTGAAATGGTCGGGAAACCTTCCGATCGTGCGAGACTCTTATCTAACCTCACTTGTGATCCGCTCCCCTCGAGACTTTTGGAAGATATCCCAACTGCCGTTCCAGAGCAGCTAAGGTTCGACGGGCCGAATCCAATCTCGCAGTCGCCTCGACCAGGTCGGCCCATGTTTTATCCGACCGTGCAACCGCCGTGGAGCCGGTCTCAAACAGGTTGTTGTTGAGATGCGGGGCCGCTTCGCCTCGCAGGGCACGCTCCAAATCGAGCAGGGTGCTCGTCAGCGCTCGATGCGCGCACGCGTCCTCTCGTTCCAGGTTTTCCGCCACGTCGAGCGCCGCACGATAGTGTCGTATCGCTGCAACGACTCTGCTCTCGAGGTCGGGCTCATCGCTCATCTGCTTTTCTCTCCACGAATCTTTGAGCAATTTGTGTCGGTCTGAACGAGCAAAAATTGTAAGCGGAGCTTTTCTCCCATTTGATTGACTGGTTTCGCTTCGGCTTTCGCTCTGCGATCCTTGGCTTGTCAGAGA
>NZ_JADFUE010000123.1:0-8937 GCF_054967145.1 Bradyrhizobium sp. UFLA06-24 | reverse complement strand
CTCGTAGGGTGGGCTAGCACGCGGCTGCGCGGTACGCAGCCCGCTGGCGTAACCCACCCCTTTCGTGTCCGCGGTAACAGAAGTGGTGGGTTACGCCTGCGCTTTGCGCAGACGCCGTCTAATCCACCCTACGACATCCTTGCTCGCGGCTGCACTCTCGCCTTCCCGCATGCTCTGCCCCGCGATCACAATTTTGGCACCTTCCGCAACGAAGACTGCCACAGTCCGCGATCCGATCCCGCTGGTCGCCGCCGCGACCACCGCAACCTTGCCATCCAGCCTCCCGGTGGAATGTCCCTGTTTTCGAATGATTCGATGCCAAATGGCGGAGGCCGATCGGTGACGTTGCCGCAACAATCGGCGCCGCGGCCATCACTATTTCTGCCGGCTTCCGACAAGGCAAGCTATGCTTGGCCGTGTGAGATGCGTAACATCCTCGACAGCCGATCGATTTTCGAACGCATATCGTCACCGGACTGCGCATGGGGAAGCTGATCGAGCAATTCCGCAAGGGCTGGCAGGGCGTGGCGCCGCCATCGTTCGGCCTGAGCATTACGTTTGCGGTCGCCTGCCTGCTGGTCGCGACCCTGGCTCGCTGGGGCCTCGCGCATGTGCGCCCCGACGTCTACTTCACGCCGTACTTTCCGGCCGTATTCTTTGCCGCCGCCTTCGGGGGTGCTCGGGTCGGCGTGGTGACCGCACTCGTCGGCGGCGTGCTCGGCGTGATCGTGAATTTCAGCGATTTCTCCGCCGATCGCGCCCGATTCGTCCTGCTGACACTCTATTGGGCCGTCTCGGCGCTCACCATTTGGGGGGTCGAGCACTACCGCACCATGCTGGCCGAACAGCTGCGGATCTCCCGCCGTCTGATCGAGGAAGAGGATTATCGCAAGGTTCTGGTCGACGAGTTGCAGCACCGGCTGAAGAACAAGCTGTCGACCGTGCATGCCGTGCTGCACCAGGTACTGCACGACGAGCCGCAGGTCTGGGCCCGGATCGACCCGCGGTTGCGATCGCTGGCCGCAACCGACGATCTGATCTCGCGGATCGACAAGGCCGGCTGCGACATCCGCGACCTGCTGATCTCCGAGCTCGGTCCCTACGGCCATGTCCGTTTCACCCTCAATGGCGAGCGGCTGTTCCTGCCGCCGAAGCTGGCGGTCACGCTGTCGTTGATGTTTCACGAGCTCGCCACCAATGCCGGCAAATACGGCGCGTTCTCCTCGCCGCGCGGACTGTTGCAGGTGTCATGGACGGTCAGCGACGATCGCCTCACCATCACCTGGGACGAAACCGAGGGACCGACCATCGGCGAAATCTCTGCGCCTGGCTTCGGCACCAAGCTGCTGAAATCGGCACTCTCCGCCTTCGACGGCAAGACCGAGACCTCCTATTTGAAGACCGGCCTGCATTGCATCATGCAATGTCGCATCCCCAGGAGTGAATAGATTTGGGTCACCTCTCCCCGACGGAGAGAGGTGGAGCGACCTCGAGAGCTCGCGTCGATCGAATCAATGAACATGATGCCGTTCGCTTCGCCGCAAACGAAAGCGAACCGCGCGCTACGCTTCCCGCTTTCGCAGGCGCTGTTGACTTCCTGTTAATGACGATCGATGGCGCGCCTCGCATCGTCGCAACTTTCTCGCAAAACACCCCCGTATTTCTTCGGACCCCTTAACCAAACCTAAGAGGGAACTGCGCATGATCGCGCCCATTGCAAAGGCGCGCTGAAACAACAAGATTCATGAATTCTATGAACGACAACGCATATAACGGCGCGAACGAAGCCGAACTCGGATTTCTCAAGGAAATCGTTAGAATGCTGCCTGCCGGCCTGACCGTGCAGGACGCGCAGGGCACGCTTCTGCTGGTTAACGATGTCGCGGCGTCGCAGCTCGGCATGGACGGCAGCCGTCCCTCGCCCGATCTCGCGCCGCGTCGCGAGGCCTGCCAGCAGGCCCTCAGATCCGGCCAACCCGTCACCTCCGAGGAAGCGCTCCACCACGGAGCCGTACGCCGCGTGCTGCTGACCACCCATCGCCCTATCAGCTTCGCCGGACGCGAGCTGTTGATCTCGGCCTCCTCCGACATCACCGAACAGAAGAATTTTGAGGACCAGCTGTTCCGCTCGGCCTATTTCGACGAGCTGACCGGCCTGCCCTCGCGGCGCGTGATCGAGCATCGCGCCAACAGCCTCTTGGCGCGGGGCGAGGCTAACGATCGTTTCGCGCTGGCCTTTCTCGACGTCGACAATTTCAAACACATCAACGACTATTACGGCCACGCCGTCGGCGATGCGCTGCTGGTGGAACTGGCCAAGCGGCTCGGTCGCGACTTGCGCGACTCCGACATGCTGTCGCGAATCTCAGGCGACGAGTTCCTGCTGCTGCTATCGCCGGTCCAGAGCCAGGAGGAAGTCGCCGAATTCATGCAGTCGATGCTGGAGCGCCTCACGGCGCCGTTCTTCATCGACAATTCGGAGGTGTTCGCCTCGACCTCGGTCGGCATCAGCCTCTATCCCGATCACGGCCGCAGCTTCGAGACGCTGCGTCAAAACGCCGACATCGCGATGTACCGGATCAAGAACGACGGCAAGGGCTCGGCGGCGTTCTTCAATTCCAGCATGGAGCGCGAAGCGCTGGCGAGGATGAAGATCGAGCAGTCGCTGCGGCTCGCGATCCTCGAGAAGCGCTTCTGCTGCGCGTTCCAGTCAAAGGTCGATATCCGCACGCAAGCCGTGAAGGGCATCGAGGCCCTGGTACGTCTGCGCGACGACGAAGGCGTGATCCAGGCGCCCGGCTCGTTCATCGATCTTGCCAGCGAACTCGGGCTGATCGACGAGCTCACGCATCTGGTGCTCGCCGAGATCGTCAAGTCGATCGACCCGATCAACGACACGTTCGGCGCGGACGCGACCATCAGCATCAATGTCGCCGCCAAGCAGGCCGGCAACCCCGAATTCATGCGCAGCTTTGCGCAGGCGCTGCAGGACACCGGCTTTCCGCAGCGTTTCATGATCGAGGTGACGGAAGACGCCTTCGTCGCCAAGAATCACTTCCAGGCCGAGATCCTGCCGATGTTCCGCAAGCTCGGCGTCGGCATCTCCATCGACGATTTCGGCATCGGCTATTCCTCGCTCTCGGCGCTCGCCGACATCACCGCCGACGAGATCAAGATCGACCGCTCCTTCATCACGGACATCCATAAACGTCCGCGCAGCCAGGGCATCCTGCGCGCGATCGAATCCTTGAGCGAGGCGCTCGGCATGACCGTGATCGCCGAAGGTCTCGAATCCTTCGAGGAACTCGCCTATCTCCAGGCCGCCACCAAGATCCGCTACGCGCAAGGCTATTATTTCGCGCGACCGATCTTCCTGGAGGAGCTGAAGCTCGCCACTCCCGCCTCGAGCGAGTCCCGCGGCAGCGTGTCCGCCCGCCCGATGCAGCAAAACCGCCAGGGCTATTCGCGCGCGAGCGGCTATCGCCGGTAGGCTACTCACCGCTTATGCAACGAGCTGACCGTTCCGTCATCCTGAGGTGCGAGCGGCGCGATGCAGCAGCATCGCGCCGGAAGCCTCGAAGGATAGACGGCCGAGCTGCCAGCCGGGCTGTCACCCTTCGAGGGCCGCTGAAGAAGCAGCCACCTCAGGGTGACGGGAGATGGGGTTTCGCAAGGACGCCGTCTCGCCATTAACCCCGCCTCACCGAATTCCCTTTGAAATCGCTGCCCTTTTGGTAATAACGGGCGGACCTCCCCGAGGCGCGCCATGCCCAGCACTTCTCCTGATGCCAGCGATCTCGCCTATGTCCGCGCGCGGGCGATGGTGACGCTGTTCGAGCGGCTGGAGCATCTGTGCGAAGGCGCGATTGCGATCGACCGTCGCGGACGGGTCATCTACGTCAACGAGAAGTACCTCACCTCGCTCGGTCTCAAGCACACATCCGAGGCGATGGGACGGCCGATCGAGGAGGTGATTCCGAACAGCCTGATGCGGAAGGTGGTCGAAACAGGCGAGCCGATCCTGCTCGACATCATGGAACTCGGCGGCGAGCAGCTCGTGGTGACGCGCATGCCGATCGAGGACGAGCAGCGCAACGTCATCGGCGCGATCGGCTTCGTGCTCTATGATCATCTGGAGAGTCTCAAGCCGCTGCTTGCGCGCGTCGCCCAGCTCGAGAGCGATCTGCGGCTGGCGCGGCGGCAATTGTCGAACGCTCGCGCGGCACGCTTCACCTTTGCCGACTTCGTCGGCAAGACCCCAGGGATCGCGCAGGCCAAGGAGCTCGCCGGCCGCGCCGCCCGGCAGAACGTCACCGTCCTGCTCACAGGCGAGACAGGAACGGGCAAGGAGATGCTGGCGCAGGCCATCCACAACGCTTCCTCCCGCGCCGACAAACCGTTCGTCAGCGTCAACGTCGCGGCGATCCCCGATACGCTGATCGAGTCGGAATTTTTCGGCACCGCGCCCGGCGCCTATACGGGCGCCGACCGCAAGGGCCGCGAGGGAAAGTTCCGGGTCGCCGACGGCGGCACGCTGTTTCTCGACGAGATCGGCGAGATGCCGCTGCAATTGCAGGCCAAGCTGCTGCGCGTGCTGCAGGAGCGCGAGATCGAGCCGCTCGGATCGGACAAGATCTCGAAAGTGGACGTGCGCGTGGTCGCCGCCACCAACGTGGACTTGCGCAAGCGCGTCAGCGACGGTGCGTTCCGTCCCGACCTCTATTACCGCCTCAACGTGCTCTCGATCGACCTGCCGCCGCTGCGCGACTGCCTCGACGATCTCCCCGAGATCAGCGCCCGGCTGCTCGAGGACATCAGCGCCACCGGCGATTATCTCAGCGCCAAGATCACGCCGAGCGCGCTGTCGGCGCTCGCCCGCTACGACTGGCCGGGCAATGTCCGCGAGCTTCGCAACGTTCTGGAGCGCGCGCTGATCCTGAGCGATTCCGGGCGGCTCACCGGCGACGACTTCGCCCGCATCCTCCCCGTCGGCACGGATGCGAGGCCCGCGGCGACGATGCGGACCGCCGGCATCGTGGTGCCCTATGCCGAGGCCGAGGCCGAGTTCGAGAAGCACACGCTCGAGCAGGCGCTCGCCGCCAGCAACGGCCAGATCTCCGAAGCCGCCAAGATGCTGCGCATCTCGCGCGCGACGTTCTACAAGAAGCTCGCCAAATTCGGCCTCGCCTCAGGACCGGCCTCCGTCTGAGTTTCGAGACTCATCTTGTCTGGAGTCTCGGATTCCTGACACGGCACCGGGCGCCGCTTTTGCCGCCTTGGTTCGAAATTGCCGGGTTTTCAGCCATTTTGCGCAAGGCGCACGCATCTGGCGCGGACTTTGCTCTTCGCTCTTGCACAATGACGCATGCTGCACATGCGCATTCGCAAACCAGGGAGGACGCAAGATGAGTGAAGCGATCTCGGTCCATCAGCTTCAGGCGAGACAGCCCTCGCACGTCACGGTCGCCACCGCGAGCCTGATCGGCACGGCCATCGAGTGGTACGATTTCTTCCTCTACGGCACCGCGGCGGCGCTGATCTTCAACAAGCTGTTCTTTCCGACCTTCGACCCGATGATGGGCACGCTGCTGGCGTTCGCGACCTATGCGCTCGGCTTCATCGCTCGCCCGCTCGGCGGGGTCGTGTTCGGCCATTACGGCGACAAGATCGGCCGCAAGACCATGCTGTACCTGACGCTGCTGATCATGGGGGCGGCGACCGCGGCGATCGGCTTTCTGCCGACCTACGAGACCGCCGGCATCGGCGCTGCGATCCTGCTCGTCACCTGCCGCCTGGTGCAGGGTTTTGGCTTGGGCGGCGAATGGGGCGGCGCCGTGCTGATGGCGGTCGAGCATGCGCCGGAAGACAAGAAAGGCTTCTACGGCAGCTGGCCGCAGCTTGGCGCGCCGCTCGGCCTCGTGCTCGGCACGCTGGTGTTCTCGGTGGTCTCGGCGATGCTGACCGACGCGCAGCTCTATGCCTGGGGCTGGCGCATCCCGTTCCTGTTCTCGATCGCGCTGGTGCTGGTCGGCCTGTGGATCCGCTTCACCATCGCGGAATCGCCCGAGTTCCAGAAGGTCAAGGACACCAAGCAGGAGGTGAAGATGCCGATCCTCGAGGCGATCAGGATGTACCCGAAGAACATCCTGCTGGCGATGGGCGCGCGCTTTGCCGAGAACGGCTTCTTCTACATCTACGCGACCTTCGTCCTCGCCTTTGCGACCCAGTCGCTCGGCATGAACAGGCAGGACATGCTGAACGGCGTCTTGATCGCCGCCGCGATCGAGACCTTCACCATCCCCGCCTTCGGCGCGCTGTCCGACAAGGTCGGGCGGCGACCGATCTACATCTTCGGCGCGGTGTTCTCGGCGCTGATGTCGTTCCCGCTGTTCATGCTGCTGTCGACCAAGAACCCGCAGCTCGCCTGGATCGCGATCGTGCTGGGCCTCGCCATCGGCCATGCCGCGATGTACGGCCCGCAGGCGAGCTTCCTGTCGGAGCTGTTCGGCACCAAGGTGCGCTATAGCGGCGTCTCGCTCGGCTACAACCTCGCCTCGATCTTCGCCGGCGCGTTGTCGCCGTTGATCGCGACGGGCCTGATGACGGCCTATGCGCCGGCGACCTGGCCGATCTCGCTTTACATGATCGCGCTCGCGATCATCACGGTGGTGTCGGTCTATTTCGCCACGGAAACGCGCAAGATAGTTCAGGCCTGAACTCGGCGCTTGCGGCGGGGCGGCCTGTTCCGGGGCCGCCCCGCGCGCTAGACTTCGTTCAAAGCAACAACGATGGCGTGCGATCCACAGAGATCGGGAGGAATGCCGTGAGCCAGCATCCCGCGTTGCCCTATTTGCCGCACTCTGAGAAAGGCAAGGTCGTCACGGCGGCCGAAGCGGTCATGCTGATCCGCGACGGCGACACGGTGGCAACCGGCGGCTTCGTCGGCATCGGCTTCGCCGAGGAGATCGCGATCGCGCTGGAGGAGCTCTATCTCTCCCATGAGGGCGATGCGCCCTACACGCAAGGCAAGCCGCGCAATCTGACGCTGGTCTATGCCGCTGGCCAGGGCGACGGCAAGCACAAAGGGCTCAACCATTTCGCGCATGAAGGCCTGGTCCGTCGCGTGATCGGCGGGCATTGGGGGCTCGCCCCGAAATTGCAGCAGCTCGCGATCGCAAATCAGATCGAAGCCTACAACCTGCCGCAGGGCGTGATCACGCATCTGTTCCGCGACATCGCGGCACACCGGCCGGGGCACATCAGCCGCGTCGGCATGGGCACTTTCGTCGATCCACGGCACGGCGGCGGCAAGCTCAATGCACGCACCACCGAGGACATGGTGGAGCTGATCACGCTGCGTGGCGAAGAATGCCTGCTCTATCGGACGTTCGCGATCAATGTCGGAATCATCCGCGCCACGACAGGCGATCCCGACGGCAACCTCACCATGGAGAAGGAGGCGCTGACGCTGGAGGCGCTGGCGATTGCCATGGCCGCGCACAATTCCGGCGGCATCGTCATCGCCCAGGTCGAGCGTGTCGCCGAGAGCGGCAGCCTCAATCCGCGCCAGGTCAAAATCCCAGGAATTCTGGTCGACTGCGTCGTTGTCGCCAAACCCGAGCACCATTGGCAGACGTTCGGCACGCAATACAATCCGGCCTTCGCGAGCGAGATCCGGGTGCGCGCGGCATCGCTCCCCGAGATGCCGATGAGCGAGCGCAAGATCATCGCCCGCCGCGCGGCCTTCGAGCTGAAGGCCAACAGCGTCGTCAACCTCGGCATCGGCATGCCCGAAGGGATCGCCTCCGTCGCCAACGAAGAGCGAATCATCGACCTGATCACGCTGACGGCCGAGCCCGGCGTGATCGGCGGCATTCCCGCCAGCGGCATCGATTTCGGGGCGGCGATCAATACGCAAGCCGTGATCGACCAGCCCTACCAGTTCGACTTCTACGACGGCGGCGGACTGGACGCCGCCTTCCTCGGGCTCGCGCAGGTCGACCGCGCTGGCAATCTCAATGTCAGCAAGTTCGGCCCGAAGCTCGCCGGCGCCGGCGGCTTCATCAATATTAGCCAGAACGCCAAGGAGGTGGTCTTCGTCGGCACCTTTGCCGCGGGCAAGCAGCGGGTCGCGGTCAGCGACGGCAGGCTATCCGTCCACGAGGAGGCGAAGTCCCGCAAATTCGTCGATCATGTCGAGCACGTCACCTTCAGCGGCCCGTTCGCGGCCGCGCGCGGACAGCGCGTGCTGTATGTCACCGAGCGCTGCGTCTTCGTGTTGCGCCCCGACGGGCTCGAGCTCACGGAAGTCGCGCCCGGCATCGACATCGAACGCGACATCCTGCGCCTGATGGATTTCAAGCCGCTGATCCCGCGCGATCCCGCGCTGATGGATGCACGCATCTTCCGCGACGGTCCGATGGAGCTGCGCGAAAGGCTGCTGACCATCCCGCTCGACCAGCGCTTCACCCTCGACGAGCAGCAGAACCTGTTCTTCGTCAACCTCGAACGCTATCCCCTGCGCAGCAAGGCCGAGATCGACGAGATCGCGCGGATTGTCGCGGCGCGGCTCACCCCGCTTGGCCGCAAGGTCTACGCCATCGTCAATTATGACAACTTCTCGATTCTGCCTGAGCTGCTGGACGATTATTCGGCCATGGTGCGCAACCTGGTCGACCGCTTCTATGTCGGCGTGTCGCGGTACACCACCTCGGGCTTCCTGCGCATCAAGCTCGGCGAGGCCCTGGAGAAGCGCGGCGTCGCGCCGCATATCTTCGAGAGCGCGGACGAGGCGCAGTCGGACTGGCGTCAGCTCGAGGGCACGCCTCCAACGTCCGGCGAGACGCCTACCGCGCGGCAGGCCCAAAAATGATGCAAGCTCATCTGCCGATACAATCAACCGGAAGGTTGAATTGCAATGTTCGCACTGTTGTGCAA
>NZ_JADFUE010000122.1:0-9305 GCF_054967145.1 Bradyrhizobium sp. UFLA06-24 | reverse complement strand
GGTGGTGAGGAATCCATAGACCTGATGGGGCCCCGTCACGGGCTTCGTTTTCGTGCCCCGATCACCGTTGAAGGTGGTCCAGATGCCGGCGAACGCAAACAGCGGTCGCGACTCCGCGAGCGCGAACCACACGACGTCTTTCTTCTTCGTCTCCGGGTTGGGCTCCGGTGCGTATTCGGCAAAGCTGTTGACCGGCACGAGACAGCGGTGCTCCCGCTTGAGCCAAGCGCGCCAGTGCGGGGACGAGGTGTTGCGAATGTTGGTCACGGGCGGGCCGCCGGTGCGCGGCGGAGGCGGCATGCCCCAGCGCATCATCACCATCTCGCGCTCGCCATTGCCGGCATCCCGAATGACAGGCGCGGGGTAATCCGGAAACACTCCGGGCATCGGCGCGAGGTTGCCTTCATAGCGGCGGACGACCCGGAAGAGATCGGCGATGGCGGCTTGGTTCGTCGTGATCGAATAGAGATTGCACATGCTCCAATAGTATCCTTAGCGCTCGCCCGGCCACCAATACGAGGCGGGATGATCGGCAGAAATCTTGGTCGGCCTCAGCGCAACCAGCGCACTTCTTTTGTAGGGATAGCCACGCACCTGCGAGCAGTCCTTGCATCGCATATAGCGTTCGAGCTCGTGAACGGGCGTCGTCTTCGGACGTCTGATAATGCCGAGGGCCACGGTTTGGTTGGTGTCGCAGCCGAGGCATCGCACCTCGAGATAAAGGAAGCCGGCATTGATCGCGTCGCCGATCGTCGGCGACGGCTGAGCGGGACCCTTGTAGCCGAGCATCCGGTAATTCCACGCGACGCAAGCGAGCTTGTCGGCTTCCTTACGGGCCTTGACGGCCTCTTCGTCCGACATCTTGATCTGAGTTCCGTAGAGGAGTTGGCGCGATTTCGTGGACATCGGAGTATCAAAGCCAAGCCGCCGGGGCGTTGGCAAATTATCGATTCCTAGTGGTGTCGGCCGGAGGGCCGCTACTGAGTCTCGTGGGTGTGGAAAAGGCTGAACGGTCTGGCCTAGTGCCGGAGCGGCTCCTCCTCGACTGGCTCACCGTGCAGGTGCTCCAGCACTTCGCCAAGATCGCGACAGTCGATCCGCTCGCCGCAGGTCGGGCAGATCATGAAATGATCCTCCTCGCTCGCTGGCGTCCAACCCTCGGTGCGAAACTTTGCCCGCATGGCTCACAAGTCCTCCCTTAAGCCTTTGAAGAAGGGATGCCGAACCTTTCCTTCGGCCGACTTGGCGCGATACTCGATCTCCGCGAGCAGCTTCGGCTCAACCCAAATGCCCTTGTGCGCAATGCGCTTGGCATAGGGTTGTGTTTTGCGGATGAGTGGCTGCAAGCGTCTCTGTAGCTCGGCGGCTGAGGTCTTGTCGAAGCCGTGGTCGACCTTGCCGGCATAGATCAGGGCGTCTCCCGTGTGGCGGCCGAGATAGATGCCGTCCCATTTGCCTTCGTCGAGCGCGAAGCCGGCGATGGTCAACGTCTCGCGTTGGGTACATGTTGTCTTGACCCAATTATTGCCGCGACCGCTGGCATAGGTGCTGTCACGAACCTTCGAAACCACCCCCTCCAGACCAACTTTGCAGGCATGGGCAAACATGTCGCGACCTTCGATCTCGAAGCTCTCGCTGAATTGCACGTCGGTGTCCACAATGATCTTCTTGAGCGCGGCCTTCCGCTGGCCGAGTGGCTCGCGGCGGATGTCGCGTCCGTTGAGATAGAGCAGATCGAAGGCGACGAGCACGATCTTGCTGGATTTGCCTTTTAACTCGTTTTGCAGGACGGAAAAATCGGTGGTGCCGTCGGCGGCCGGGACGACGATCTCGCCGTCGATGATCGCGGAGCCCGCCTTAATGTGCCAAGCGTCGTCGGCGGCCTTCTTCAAACGCTTGGTCCAGTCATGACCGCGGCGGGTGAAGACCTTAACAGCTTCGTTGGCGAGATGGACCTGGACGCGGTAGCCATCGAACTTGATCTCGTGAATCCATCGCTCCCCCGACGGCACCCTCTCGACCGAGGAAGCCAATGCCGGTGTGATAAAGCCGGGGAAGGGCGCCTTGACGCCGATCTCAGCCGGCCGACGCTGACGGCGCGATGCCACTGACCAACTCCACGCAACCAATACTTCGGATTCGAATCATTCGCCGCGGATTCGTTCCGGTCTTGCCGCAGCCAGAGGGTGGCAGCTCGGAACCAACTGAATCTCCTTGCGTTTCTACAAGGCAAGGAGATGCATCATGGCAGCAGCAAAGAAACAGACCGCCCGTGGCCGAAAGCAGGACCGGGCCCGCGTCGCCGGAGGACAAAAATACGAAATCGCCTATGAGGCGAAGAAGACGCGCAAGTCGGCTTCCGCGGTTAAGAAGGCTGTCAAGAAGGTCGGCAATAGCCGCAAGAAGGTCGAGCGCAAGCTCGGGCGCAAGGGGCGATAGGATTTTCAGTTTCAAAGTGGATTTGGTTTCGGACCGGCATACCGCCGATTGGCCGGTGGGAATGCCGGCGCCGGCGCGGAAGCTCCCTGCTTGGCGGAGTCAGCTCCAATTTTTCGTAACAAAAAAATTGAGCCGTGGGGCAAAACAGTGGCAGCTGGCATGATCGGAAAGTTTGGCCTCGCCCCTCACGGTCACCCCGCTGCGGGCTTCTTGTTATCCAAAGTCATGATGCACTTATCGAGCGGTCAGCAGACGTTTCCACGATCGGAGGCTGAGGGCAGGCTTTGACCGAAGCACAAATCAGCGGAGTTTACTCACCCTGAATGTTCCTCTCTGAGCGCGTGGTTAGGCGCAGCGGTCTGCCCTGCTAAAAAAAGGCCCCGCGATAGGGGCCGAGTTTGGGAGGGACCTACAGGTCGCGGAACCAATCCTTCCCATTCTGGCTCGTTCCTATTGATCCTGGCGGAGCTGCCGCTCCAACTCGATTGCTTGATCTGCGTTATAGGCCCTCTTTAGCAAGGAGTTTCGCTGATCACCCGCTTGTACCCATTTCCGCGCGTTCACGCATGTCTTCAGCCAACTGCGTCAGCCGTGTTTCGAGCAAGTCTGTTTGTTTAAAGTGCCTTCGCTTCTCTCCCATCGCCTGTTCCTTCTACTGATTGATGCGATGTTAGTTTTCCAAGCAGGAGGTGGCGGACACATAAGTTAAAATCGCCACATAAACCTTGGACAAGACGCTTGCATGCGCGAGGCACGTGCCGGTACCTCGGTGTGCGCTGATCGCGTGCGCCGCTGCGGCCTGCGGATGCGGAGATAGGTTTCGCACCCAAAACGATCGCGCGTCGTGACGCGATCTGTCTCACGTCTTCTTTGAACCAGGAGGCGCGCTGGCCGAATATCTGATTTTGCTCGCGCTCGCAGGCTGGATCGCGCCCGCGCTGTGGGAATTGATCGATCGATGATTTAGCAGAGCTGCCTGTCTTGTTGCCGCGGGAGGCAGCGCCAATCCGCCGACCATGCTTTGTTTGGAACGACCGCGGCGGTTGTGCGTCTCTGGATCAAAGAGCTGCGAGCGCCACCATGCCTTCAACATCGCCAACACCTCTGGTGAACCGTTGCCCCAAATGCAGTCATCCAATCACCCTGGCTGACAAGATTTGGAACATCACCACGAAACGCTTTGCCCGCGTGTACAAGTGCCGGTGCGGAGAACTCATCTGGGACGATTGATGGCTAGCAAGCTCCCTGCAAAATCGATCCCGCCTGCGGACCCGGAACGCACCGACGAACTGCAGAAGACGGTGCGCGAGGACATCGAGGAGCAGCGCAAGCTGCTTGAAAAGCTTCGGCGCAAGATGAACTGAGGAATAGGCAAAGAAAATCCCCCTCATCGAACCGAGTATGACTCACCCGCACCGGAGCCATCCGCCGCGGGCGTTTTGTTCAAGGAGACATAATTGCCCTTTTGAGGAGATTGAAATGACCAGGATCAGGAGACGGAAACCCGTCGACCAGCACGTCGCTCATCCCATGACGAGCGATGATTAACTATCGCCCACGTTGGCCGACATTCAGGCTTTGGCGAGAAGCCGCACCGAGCCGGCCATCCACGTGCTGCCCTCTACCATGGTGAGACAGACAGCAAACACCTTTGCGCGCCTGGCCGCTGCAAAGCAGCTGCTCGACGCGGCTGGGGCAAGCCTGCGCAGCCGTTGAAGGTCCTTTGGAACTGTTGACGCGGATTGAGAGCGTGATCGTGCATCGGGATAATCCCTCGGTGTCCGCCAACCCGGTCGAGCGAACGGACAAAGCGGAGATGCCTCACGATGGTTCCCCAGGCGAGGAGAAGCTGGGATGAGCGAGAAAATGCCGGGATCTCTCTGCGTGCCTGTGTCCTCGCAGGCAGAGGAACTGCCAGTCTCGCCCGGTTGGCCACGCTGGATGGCGGAAGCGCTTGCCTAACCACCCGAGCCGGAGGCCGCGAAGACGAGCGCCGAAGCCGAGATGCCGGCCCGCAGCGATCCCGCTTCGGTCCGGAAACTGAGCCGCGTGTCTCAGCCGCCCCTGGCGCGCTCCGAGCGCTCCCTTGCCGGACCAATTGAACCTGCCTCCCCGCCAGCGACACGAAGACAGGCAGAGCTATTGCGTTTGCCGCAGCCCGAGCCGGTGAACGGAGGCTCCACATGAACCCCGCCCTTGACCTGCTCTATCGCCTGCTCGCGATCGGGATCGGCATCTATTGCTCGCGCAAGGTCTGGGTTGGCTATGTCGAGAGGAAGATCCTCTTCGTCAGCGACGACTGGCTGGACTGGTCGAGATGGTCGCGGCAGGAGTTTGACCGGGACACCATGCCGATCCGGTATTGGGTGCAGATGGGCGGCACGGCCTTTGGCGCGCTGTTGTGTCTCGTCGGGGCGATCATCGGCTGGCAGCCGAACGGCTGAGCGATCCTCACGCGCCCAGCAGCAGGCCTACGACGACGAAACAGCCTTGAAACAGTCCTGAAACCAGATCGTCCTGAACTCGCCCGGCGTCGGAACCGACCAACGGAGCGAAAAGGAGACAGTCATGATCCAGATCGGTTCGAAGGAAGAAGTCGCGTTGCTGCTGGCGCTGTTCGGGACGCATACCCAGCCCGTCCGGAAGCCGAAGCCGAAATCGCAGCAAGGCTGAGAGACCACAAATGGCGGGTCTGGCCGATTGCCTGAGCTTTCTGCGGTTGCTGATCGCCAGGGGAGATCCAAAAGGTATCCCGCTGGCGACGGGCGCCATCGACGACTATCTGGCGATGGCGCCGGTCGCTGCCCGCAGGCGCGGCCTGCGGGTGCTCCAGCAGGATGCGATCGCGCTGCATGTCACCTCGGTCGGCGTGCAGCGCTCGTTCGCCGAGACAGTCGACGCCTACATCGAGCGGAAGCTGGCCGACGAGTGAGACGGAGCCGCTGCGCCGGTTTGCCAAAGAGCTGGCATCCGTCTTGCTGAACAAGGTCTCAATCCCCAACCCGGCCCACCAGGCCGTATCAGATTGAGGCGATCACATGCCATCACCGTCCCGTTTCGAAGCGACCGCGTCCTTGCAGCTCCACGCGCTGATTTCCGACCTCAACTGGCGGATGCAGATGTTGGAGCGCGACATCGCCGAGGAAGAGCGCAAGGCCGGCAATTCCGATCCCGGCAGCGCCACCTATCCCATGCTGGCGCTGACCTTGCGTTCGCGCCGCGACAATCTGCGGACCTCGATCGCCGTGCTGGAAGCACGGGTCGAGCCGGCGGGGCAAGCGCCGCGGGCCGCCTAGTTGCGCACCTGCTCTCGAAAGCGGTCAGTCTCGCATGGGACGTCGTGCGAGACCTCGTGCGGCCGCTGGCCCTTCAGCAGGCCGATCTTCCGGTCGAGCTGCCAGACCTCGACGTCGCCGCGGCGCGCGAACTGCTGTGCGACGACGAGGGCCGAGATGTCGCTGGACGCCTCGAACGCTTCGGCGGAGCGGAAGACGCCGTTTTCGCCGACCAGATAGGCGCGGTATTGCTGTGTCATGTCGGTGCCCTCAGGCCGGGCGAATGCAGCCAGGCCTCGATCTGCATCGCCGTCTCGTCCTGCCGCGCGCGGCGCAGCAGCATCTCGCGGCGGCGTCCGGGGCTGAGCGCGCGCGCTTCTTCGCGCAATCGCGCGGCCTCGTCCGCGAGCCTCTGGTGAAGTGTCTTGGTCTGCTTGAAACGACGCCGCTTCAACATGGCGCTGCTCCCATGTTCGAGGAAGGCGGGAGCGCAATCGGGCGTTCTCATCACCGATATCTGCCGGGGGCCTTGCGGTGATGCTTAACTGTACGACTCGTCTCGGCGAGAGTCTTGATCATTTGATATGTCGGCAGCAGATATTTCCATGTTGTTTTCAACGAGTTGCTTGCTCCACTTGAGCGGCTTACTCATTTTGCGCACCATACTGGCCTAAAGTTCACTTTTGAACAAAAGCGACCTCCGGTAGTTTACCTGCCATCACCGGCCAAGGCTCTGTCCGTGGGCGCCGGTGGCTGAGAGACCGAGCGTGCTCCCGCCTGCAAGGTAAGGGAGCATGTCCATGCCGGACGATCGTGCGCCGATCCGTCGCGTCCATACTGAAGCATCCGCCATCGCCGAACAGAACGCGCAGATGCGCGAGCAGGTCGCCAAGGCGCTGGAGATCCTGAAGACGGACGTGCCGGACACCTTTCTCGGCCGCAAGACGCACGAGCCGTTTCCCAGCGAGGACGACGACGAGCGGGATCACTGACGGATGACGTTAGGAACTTCCGGTTCCGAACCTGATTGTGTCACCTGGCCGGTCTGCCGCCGATTGACCGGCCTGGAATGACGGCTCCGGCGCGCGTGCCCCCGTCTGCGCCGGGGCCGTATTCATGACCATCCTTTCGCGTGCGATCCCTTCGCGTGCAGTTCTTTCACGTGCAAGCCTTTCACGTGCATGTCAGGCAACCGTACCCGATTGCCGGCGTTGGCTCGTCATACGCGTTGGAAAGGTTGAGCCATGAGATCATCAGCACTTGTTTGTGCGACCGTCGGCGCGCTGGCGCTGACCGGAATTGCGACGACGGCGCCCGCGCAGGCCCGCCACTTCGGCCCTGCATTCGCCGGCGGATTGATCGCCGGCGCGCTCGTCGCGGGCGCGGCTTCGTCGGCCTATGCCTATGCGCCGGGCCCCGCCTATGCCTATGACGACGGGCCGGCCTATGCCTATGGCTACGACTCGGCGCCGGGCTACTACATCCCGCGGCGGGAGCATCCCTACCGGACCTACGGGGTGTACGACGAATCCCAGCACGGCGGGCAGCCGTCCTACACCTCGCCGACGGGTGACTGACCGCAAGCCGCCGCGGGCCGGTTTGCTTCGGCAACGCCCGCGGCGCTTAGGTTGCGCCGAACCATTTCGTCACCGCCTCCGCAAGTCCGTCGCCGCTCTGGTCTCCCACCCAAGCCACATGGCCGTCGGGCCGCACCAGCACGGCGTTCGGCGCTGACACCGCGCCGATGCACGGAAGCTCCCATGTGCCATCATAGACGGCAGCGATGCGCGTGACGCGATCGGCGAACGGCGCGATGTCGAAGCCCACCAGCCCGCCGAGATCGAGCACCACGCCGCACGCCTGATGAAGCAGCGTGAACAGCTGCTGCTTGCGGCCCGCCACGGTCAAGGCGAGATCGGGCATGCGGCGGCCGAGCAGGGGATGGCCGTCGCCGAGATCGTAGTGGATGTCGAGGCCGCTCATCATCGCGCCGTAGCGCCGGCGCGGCTCCTCCATCGCAAGCAGCTCGGACATCACCTCGCGCGCAGCCTTGCGGCCGTGGTCGTCGCGGCGGAGCAACGCGATCTGCGCTCTTGTGTTGCGCAATACGCGCGCGGCGACGCCATGGCGTTCGGCGTGATAGCTGTCGAGCAGGCTGTCGGGCGCGAGGCCCCTTGCGACCAGCGCCAGCTTCCAGCCGAGATTGACGGCATCCTGCAGGCCGGTGTTGAGGCCCTGGCCGCCGACGGAGTGATGGATATGCGCGGCATCGCCGGCGAGCAGCACGCGCCCCTTGCGATAGGCGACGGCCTGCCGCGCCGCATCGGTGAAGCGGGAGATCCAGGCCGGACTGTGGACGCCGAAATCGGTGCCGTACACCGCGACGAGCGCTTCGCTGAGATCGCTTAAATCCGGCTCGCCGCTGCGATCGAGCGTCGCTTCCGTCATCACCACCAGCACGCGGCCGTTCTCGCTTCTGCTGAGGCCGTGAAAGCCGAGCGCATCGTGACGCAGGCCCCATGCGGGCGTCTCGCGCATCTCGACCTCGGCCATGAGATTGCTGAGCGTCGCATCGGTACCGGCGAACTCGATGCGGGCAGCCTTGCGCACGAGGCTGCGGCCGCCGTCGCAGCCGACCAGGTATTCCGCGCGCAAGCTGTCGCCGCCGGCGAGCGCCACGTCGACGCCGGCTTCGTCCTGCGCGATCTTGCTCATCTCATGGCCCCGATAGACGGGCACGCCGAGCTCTGCGACCCAGTCGGCCAGGATGCGCTCGATGTGGCTCTGCCGCAGCGCCAGCCCGTAAGGATGGCGCGTGGGCAGATCGGAGATGTCGAGCCGCGTCCAGGCAAAGCCCGCGAGCTGGGTGACCTTGCCTTCGCGCAGGAAGCGATCCGCGACGCCGCGCTGGTCGAGGATCTCGATGCTGCGCGCGTGCAGGCCGCCGGCCCGCGTGCCCGTGAGATCCTGGCTTTCGCGGCGCTCGAGAACCGCGACGTCGCATCGTCCGAGCGCCAGCTCCGCCGCCAGCATCAACCCGGTCGGCCCGCCGCCGGCGATGAGGACGGAATGATCAGGCGCGTGCGCAGGCCGACCCGGTGGGGCGTGAGCGCGCGTGCGGGCGTTCGGACACAGGACAGGCATGTAGTGACCCCTCTCAGGTGTATGAGGCGCGGGGGTGTACACCGGGGGCGGGCGCTTGAAGCAAGGGCGTTGCGCACCACATATTGAGCTGGGAGGAGGGGCTTTGTCCCTCATCGCGGGGCCGTGCCGAAGGACCGTGCTCCCCCGATCGGCTGCCAGCAGCGGACCGGCCTGTCCGGCGGCTGGCGCGCCCGATCAGAAAAGTGTGGAGGCCGGCAAAAAAGAAGGCCGGTGCGGGCGCCGAGTGTTCACTTTGGCACCGTGGGTTCCGTCACGGGAAAGTAATGGTTCCGCATCGCCACCGCGGAATCCAAGACCATATGCGTCCTAAGCCCGAGAGCTCCCGTCCTCTGAATGACCTCATTGGATCCCTGAGCAGCCAGGAATTCGAGTTCTTCAGGCACTCTTTCGACGTTGGCGAGGGCACCGTCGGCCAGGTGCTGTACC